>JAKFCK010000379.1:0-6636 GCA_036676685.1 Chitinophagaceae bacterium
TATGATGAATTAAAAAAGAATGCCCGTGAAGCAGGCATGACTTCGGAGATATTGAAAAACACACTTGCTTTTTCTGATACGGTTGTAGCTGTGGTATTAAAATGGAGTAAAGGCGATAATTATGCTCAAACACGCAGCGCCGAAAAATATACGGTAAAAGATGAAGAAGGCCGTTGGGTGCCAACGCCGCCGATGTATGCGCAGGCTGTTGAACCTAAATGGAACCAGATAAGATGCCTGGTGCTGGATTCCTGTTCGCAGTTTATGCCTCCGCGTCCTCCTGTATTTGATATAAAAAATACAGGTAGTCTCTATTACAAATCTCTTTTAGAAGTAAAGGACATCGGCGATAGCCTTACAGAAGAGCAAAAGCATATAGCAGATTTCTGGGATGACAACCCGTTTAAATTAAATGTGAGCGGCCATGTCATGTTTGCTACCAAAAAATTTTCCCCGGCAGGTCATTGGATGAATATAGTAGGCATAGCGGCTAAAGAAGCGAAAGCTGATTTTGCTACTACAGTTGCAGCCTACGCAGAAACATCTATCGCCTTATTCGACGCATTCATCAGCTGCTGGGATGAAAAATTCAGGAGCAATTATTTAGATGTTAGCAATGCCCCGCTTTATCCTTTTGGGTACGGGCTGAGCTATACGAATTTTAGCTACAGCGATATAACGTTAAGCAGGCCTGCAATAACAAGTAACCAGACACTAACTGCAAGTGTTACGCTCACCAATTCAGGGAGTGTAACGGGCAAAGAAGTGGTGCAGCTCTACATCAGGGACATGGTAGGCACAAGCACCAGGCCGGTAAAAGAACTAAAGGGATTTCAGAAAATTGAATTAAAAGCGGGGGAATCCAAAAAAGTGTCATTTAATATTTCCGTGCACGACCTTAAATATTATAACTATGACCTTAAATATGTAGCCGAGCCGGGAGATTTTAAGGTCTTCATTGGTGGCAATAGCCGTGATGTGAAGGAAGCTGGTTTTAAACTGAACTAAATTGTACCTGGCAATGAAAAGTATAATCGTCAAACTATTTGTCGCCGCGCTACTGAATCTTTTTTGTAAGCAGCTACCTGCCCAGTCCACCCAGGCAAGTACTTATTGTAACCCACTCAACTTGGATTACACTT
The DNA here is from genome assembly GCA_036676685.1 of Chitinophagaceae bacterium. GTDB lineage: Bacteria > Bacteroidota > Bacteroidia > Chitinophagales > Chitinophagaceae > Ferruginibacter. Next base: position 1,143 of record JAKFCK010000379.1, read on the forward strand.
ATATGATCTATAATGCACACCGGGACATCTCTTACCGGTCCGGCGCTGACCCGGCTGTTGTAAGATTCAGGAATGAATATTACATGTTTGTCACAAGGTCGATGGGATACTGGTTTTCTACCGACCTGCATAACTGGAGTTTTATTACCCCGGAAAAATGGTATTTCCAGGGATCAAATGCCCCTGCCGCCCACAATTATAAAGACTCTGTGTTGTATGTAACCGGTGACCCTTCCGGCTCAATGAGTATCCTTTATACAGACAACCCTAAAAAAGGCGATTGGAAAGCTGTCCCGGGGATATTAAACGACCTGCAGGATCCTAACCTTTTCATCGACGATGACGGCAAGGCATACATGTTTTGGGGCTCATCCAATAAATTCCCTATAAGGGCTAAAACACTGGATAAAAATTTAAACTTTCGGCCATCTGAAAAAACTTATGAACTATTTAATTTGGATGGGGACAAACATGGCTGGGAGCGGTTTGGAGAAAACCATTCAGATACTGTGCTCCGTGGATATATCGAGGGGCCCTGGATGACAAAACACAACAACAAATATTACCTCCAATACGCGGCCCCTGGTACAGAATTTAATGTGTACGGCGACGGTGTTTATACAAGTGATTCGCCATTGGGTCCTTATAGCTATGCCCCAAACAATCCGGTTTTTTACAAACCCGGCGGCTTCATGAACGGTGCGGGCCATGGTTCAACAGTAATAGGTCCCGGAGAAAAATACTGGCATTTTGCCTCCATGGCAGTATCCGTAAATATTGGCTGGGAAAGACGACTTTGCATGTTTCCTGCTTTTTATGATAAGGATGGCCTGATGTATTCCAACACCTCCTTTGGTGACTATCCACATTACGCGCCTGCCACGCCAGGAAAAAATGGTGAGTTCCGGGGCTGGATGTTACTCTCTTACAAAAAACCCGTAAAAACATCATCTTTCCAGGATAAGTATTTACCTGCTCACCTTGTTGATGAAAGCGTAAAAACCTTTTGGGTAGCCGAAAAAAATGATGATCAGCAATGGATCGAAATTGACCTTGAAAAACCCGCAAAGCTTTTTGCGATCCAGGTGAATTATCATGACCATAAATCCAACTTATACGGGAAAGTGCCCGGACTGTATCACCGTTACCTTATAGAGGGATCTGTAGATGGACAGAACTGGGTAACCCTGGTGAACAGGAAAGAAAACTTCAGAGATGTACCGAATGACTATGTGGAATTGGAAACGCCGCAAAGAGCCCGGTATATCAGGTACAAAAATATTCATGCCCCTACGCCACATCTGTCTATTTCAGGTTTGAGGGTGTTTGGCCTCGGTGAAGGGAAAGCGCCGGCAGCGGTTAAGCGTTTTTCTGTGAGCCGAAACAAAGATCGCCGGGATGCTATGATAAACTGGGACAAACAAAACAGTGCACAAGGGTATAATATTCTATGGGGCATTGGGCCCGATAAATTATACAACTCGTGGATGGTATATGACAATAATCAACTTGAACTAAAAAGTTTATCTGTAGATCAATCCTATTATTTTTCAATGGAAGCCTTTAACGAAAACGGGATATCAGGCCGAACAAAAGTTGTAAAGGTTGAATAGAAAAAAACGGGATTACAGGAAATAAATTTTAGTCCCCATCACCATAATCATTCGATGAAGATGAGGATAATAATATGCTGTTCCCTGTTGCTCAAACTCATTTCCTGAAGTGCTGGAAATGCATAAATTCAAAAACATTGACTATGAATAAAGTCATATTCCTTATCGTGTTTTTTTGTGGAGGGAAGCTCGTTTCTGCCCAGGAAACAAGCCGGCAGCAAATGAATATTATTTTTATTCTTGCTGATGATCACCGGTATGATGCGATGGGTTTTATGAATAAGATCCATGGGCTAAAAACACCCGGCATGGACCGAATGGCGGCTGAAGGGGCACATATCAAAAATGCTTTTGTCTCCACCGCGCTGTGTTCTCCCAGCCGCGCCTCTATATTAACGGGGCAATATCCGCATACGCATACGGTGGTCGATAACGACGCCCCGTTACCTGACAACCTTGTTTTTTTTCCGGCGTATTTACAAAAGAACGGTTACCAGACTGCCTTCCTCGGCAAATGGCATATGGGCAATACCGATGACAAACCACAGCCGGGTTTTGATTACTGGTTAAGCTTCCAGGGACAAGGAACCTATTATAATTCTACTTTTAATATCAATGGCAAAAGAGTGAAACAACCCGCGGATGGATATGTTACTGACCAACTTACTGACCATGCCCTCAACTGGATGAATAGCCGGGATAAAAAGAAACCGTTTTTTGTTTACCTCTCCCATAAAGGTGTACACGCAGAATTTGAACCGGCAAAAAGACATGAAGGGATGTATGCCTCAACGCCAATAATATGCCCTCCCTCCATGTACCTTACTGCTACAGACAGCAGCAGGACCTTCGGCACAGTTACCTCACCGCAAACAACAGTAAACTATCGGGATATTCCCAGGTGGGTTCGCCAACAAAGGTATTCATGGCACGGTGTAGATCATATGTACGACGGGGCGATCCGGTTTGACGATTTTTATCGTCGTTACCTGGAAACCCTGCAGGCCGTAGATGAGAGCGTGGAAAAAGTGCTCGCATGGGTAAAACAACAAGGTTTGCAAAACAATACAATGGTTGTGTACATGGGTGACAACGGTTTCTCCTTTGGCGAACATGGATTAATAGACAAACGCCACGCCTACGAAGAATCTATGCGGGTGCCGTTACTGATCTGGGCGCCTGGCATGATTAAACCTGCTTCAGTATTGGACAAGGTGATCATGAACGTGGACCTGGCCCCAACTTTTCTCGAGATGGCCGGAATACCAAAACCTGCACAAATGCAGGGCTATTCTTTTACGCACCTGCTCAGTAATTCCCCCGGGGAGTGGAAAAGAGAAAAAGTTTTTTATGAATATTACTGGGAAGCGGCATTCCCGCAAACGCCCACTACATTTGCAGTGAGATCGGATCGTTATAAATACATTTATTATAATGGCGTTTGGGACATCAATGAATTGTTTGACCTGGAGAAAGATCCCTACGAAATGAATAATCTTATCCGTGATACTACATATAGAAAGATAGGAACCGGTTTAAAGGATGAACTTTTCAAATGGCTACAGGAAACCAATGGCCTCCAGATACCGCTGAAGAAAACCATCAACAACCGGATTGATCATTTGTACCGCGGGAGTTATTGAAAAGCATATAAAAAATCAAAAAGGTATTATATTTCACTCCTTTTGCATATAGCGATTCCGTGGTGCCAGCCTTAGAAAAGAAAAAAAGATGAAAGCGCTCTCTGCAGCGGAGCCAAATTTCCGGATCGTAACGCCGGGATCACCGGATACTGTTTTGAAGCATACACGATTCGGGTGCGTAAAAATTAAATAAATGACCTTTAAATCATTTTAATGAAAAAAATATCGCTTTCTCTTCTTATTGTAATTTTTTTAATTGCAACCGGTTTTTCACAAAACCTGTCGTTGTATGAAAAACATTTATTGATCCAAAACGGGGATACACTGCCCTACCGTTTATTGCTCCCGGAAAATTATGACGCGACCAAAAAATACCCCCTGGTATTTTTCATGCATGGTGCAGGGGAGAGAGGTAATGATAACGAGATCCAGCTGCTGCATGGGGGTAAACTATTCCTGCGTGATGATACGCGAAAAAATTTTCCGGCCATTGTTGTATTTCCGCAATGCCCGAAAAATAGTTATTGGAGCACCGTTAATATGAAGACGGATAAAACGGGTAAACGGTTGTTTAATTTTAATAAAACTACCCCGCCGACTATTGCCATGAAAATGGCCAATGACCTCCTGAGGCAAATCCTTAAAAAATATCCCGTCCAAAAAAAGAAAGTTTATGTGGGAGGCCTTTCAATGGGTGGTATGGGCACTTTTGAACTGGCCGCCCGCAATCCAAAACTATTTGCGGCCGCCTTTCCCATTTGTGGCGGAGGCGATCCCACCACAGCCAAAACAATTCGTAAAATAAAGTGGTGGGTTTTTCACGGGGCCAAGGACGACGTAGTGCCAGCTGGTTATTCTGAAACAATGGTAAACGCATTAAAAGCTGTAAATGCTGAGGTAAAGTTTACTCTATACCCCGATGCCAACCACAACAGCTGGGACCCGGCATTTGCCGAACCTGGTTTATTACCCTGGTTATTTGAACAAAAAAAATAGGAACATAAACTAATTTTGTAGCTCCGGTACACATTCAGGCGTTCCTGTTATTCAAACGAATTATTATGAAAAAGCAAGATCAATCCAGGAGAAGGTTCCTTTATCAACTTGGCCTGGCAGGTTTAAGTTTGCCCATACTTTCATCCACCAGTTTTTGCAATGAGGAACAGTCGAAGCAAAATAATCTTATGACGAATAATAAAAACAAATTAGGCGTAGCCCTGGTGGGCCTCGGGGGCTACGCTTCGGGCCAGTTAGCTCCTGCGCTGCAACAAACGGAACATTGTTACCTGGCAGGTATTGTAACCGGCACAGCTACCAAAGCTGAAACCTGGAAAAAACAATATAACATTCCTGATAAAAATATTTACAGCTATCAAAATTTTGACAGCATTAAGAATAACCCGGACATTGATATTGTGTACGTGGTGTTGCCTAACTCAATGCATGCAGAATATTCCATCCGTGCGGCTGAAGCGGGTAAACACGTGATCTGTGAGAAGCCCATGGCCATTAGCGTGCAGGAATGTGACCAGATGATCGCCGCATGCAAAAACGCCGGCAAACTTTTATCTATCGGTTATCGCCTGCACTTTGACCCTTATCACCTGGAAATGTCAAAACGTATAAAAGACAATAGCTACGGAACATTGAACAATCTTACTGCAGGTTTTGGCTTTAACGCACAGAAAGGAAGCTGGCGGCTGGATAAAAAAATGGCGGGAGGGGGACCATTGATGGATCTGGGAATTTATTGTTTGCAGGCTGCTTGTTATACCACCGGGCTGGAACCTATTGCTGTTACTGCGCAGGCCTCCCCGATCAGCGACAAAGAAAAATTCGTAGACATCGAGGAAACGCTTACCTGGCAAATGGAAATGCCGGGATACGCGTGAAAACCGTGCCCGCCATGACAGATCCCGTGATGAACGCTGTAGGTTCATCGAGGACCTTTGGAACGCTATAAAATGGTCCGCCGACGGCAGATCCTGGAGAAATGCAGCCCGCCGTGGATATCGAGAGTAGAAGAACAGCAGCAAACGTGCGCATAAATGTTGGTTGGGGGGGGGGGAATCGCCTTCTTGCCGAACGTCAAAGATGAGCCACGACGCGACCTGGCGCGATTCCTGGCTCTGCAGGAATCGTGACAGGTCGTGTCGTTGGCTCTGGCGCCTTGTTGGGCTTTTGGGTTTCGAGCGTCACGTCTGGGCGATATATCCAAGGACTAATCCGATCACGAGA
>JAKFCK010000380.1:0-2062 GCA_036676685.1 Chitinophagaceae bacterium
AACTTCAGTTCAGGCTAGACGTTATTAATTAAGCTTTTAAATTTACAATCAACACTATATCTTTAATCCGCATTGGTTCCGTCGAGAAGAAATTCTATTACCGCCACTGCGCCAAGCGCCAAACCGTTATCGGTAACTCTATTGGCGACCGTGCAGATATCAATCGACAGGGCATTAAACAAACATTTAAAACAAAAGGTAACCACATGACAGGAATTCTTACCAACAGGCAAACGCTTCAAAAAAAAAATTAAAACACAACCTAAAAATTAAAGTCATGAACACTCAACACAACAACCTGCTAAACACATTAACCAAAGTAGAAACAACCCAATTGACTACGATTGTAGCGGAAACTTTGGCCCTGGGTATGAGCCATCACAAACCATTTACTGCTGCAGAACTATGGAACATCCAGCGTAAAAGGAGAAGTTTTGTACAAAGAAGGTTTAATGCATAATATAAACCAACCCATTCCGGGCAAAAAACTAAAAGTCAATAAACATTATAAAAATAAAGTCATGAACACTCAACAGAATAACCTGCCAGGAACATTAAGCAAAGAAGAAACAGCAAAGTTAACTTCCGTGGTAGACGAAACACTTGCACTCGGCATAGGTCTACATAAACCATTTACTGCTGCAGAACTATGGAACATACAGCGCAAAAGAAGAAGTTTTGTACAAAGAAGGTTTAACGCCTAGCCATCAGCAACCGGTACGGCTAAAAATAGTTAATAAAAACGATAAAAATTACAGTCATGAACACTCAACACAACACATTGCTTAATACACTAGGCAAAGAAGAAACAGCAAAATTAACGACCGTAGTAGACGAAACACTTGCCTATGACATGGGTCAACACAAACCATTTACAGCGGCAGAATTATGGAACATACAGCGCAGGAGGAGGAGTTTTGTGCAAAGAAGGTTTAATTCCTAGTCACAAAATCTGCCCGGAAATTTTCCGACTGAACAACCTGGTGCAAACATGCAAATGCCGCAGTAAGGTTTTGCCGCAGCAAAAAAGCAGGCTACGTGAGCCTGCTTCGGATGGAGGAATTAAATACTTTATTCATTCTTTTTATCCTTCACCTCCACGAGTTTCCACACTTTGCCGGTGTTGCCGGACGGCCCCCCTACGAGGGTAGTAGTAAGGTATAATTCTCCCCGGTTGTCTTCTCCCATTCCTTTAAGCAAAGCGCCAATATCATTGGGAGAACTTTTCAACGAAAGTTCGGCGAAGTTCCATGGACCCTGGCCTGCAGGCTCCGCAACAAACAACTCACCATTAGTGGTCGTTGGCGACTGGGAATAAGTGCCGAAAACATATTTCCCTTTCAGTTCTTTTATATCACTGCCCCTGTAGACATTACCGCCCATTATCGCCGTGGTCCTGGGATTCACCGGGTTTTGGAAATTATTCAGCACGATCACAGGATCGATCAGTGGGTTGCCAAAATTATCTATCGCAGGGCAGCTGGCAAGTGGATTCCGGCTACTCGCAGCATTGAAACAACTATAACCTTCCTTTACATTCCATCCATAGTTTCCACCTTTTTTAATGAGGTCAATTTCTTCATAAAGCAACTGGCCGACATCGCCCGCTATCAGGTCGTGGTTGCCACCCTGGTCAATGGAAAACCTGAACGGATTGCGCAGGCCGTATGCATATACCTCGTCAAGCCCTGCTTTACCCACAAAAGGGTTATCCGGGGGAATACTATAAGGATTACCATTGACATCGATGCGCAGGATATTGCCAAAAAGATTGGCTTCCACATCCTGGCCATTTCCGCCTGCATTCACCGGGTACCAGTCCGGCACATGACCTACCGGCGTATCATTGGCCCCGCCACCATCACCAATAGCGATATACAAATACCCATCTACGGGCCCGAACTGTATGGTGCCGCCGTTATGGTTCGATTGCGGGTCGTCCATCTGCAAAACAATTCTTTCCGAACCGGGATCAGCCATATTTTCATCAGAGGCTGAGACCGTGAACTCTGACAACCTGGCCAGGTTATTCCACAACACACCCGGCGCAGGTCCCCCTTCC
>JAKFCK010000381.1:0-4255 GCA_036676685.1 Chitinophagaceae bacterium
CAGCAGCCGATTTCACCATCTTCCCGAATCCTGCCAGTGGCACTGCCAGGGTAATGATCCCATATGTTTCCGGCTCCACAGACGTGCAACTGGTGGACAATACAGGACGGCTTCTAAAAATTGTAACCCTTAACAATAGTAGCAGTAACATAGCTGACTTTGATAACCTGCAGAGAGGAATGTATTTAATTCGCGTGATCAATAAGACATCCGGGGATATCTATGTAAAAAGGCTCAGCGTAATTAACTAACCAGGATTTTGATGAAATAAAAAAAGCTGCCCCATTCGTAAGGGCAGCTTTTTAGTTTAAAAATATATGCAGGGTGGTCACAATCCTGTTTTCCCATCCCTGATAGCGCCTTTTTTGCCCCTGTTCTTTTTCTCCCACTCCAGCATTTCGGCAGTTTTCTCCACTTTTTTCTTTTCACCGGTGGCTGCGGTGATCACAGGTTTGGGATCGTTTGGATTAACGAGCACATTCCTTTCCCACTGCTCAGATTTTATTAACCGGCCCGTAGCGGGATCATAATACTTCCACTCTCCCTGCCTCACACTGTACTGTTCCGCTTTTACTATCTTAAATTCAACTACTTCATTACTTGCCGTACCGTAAACTGCAATAGTATCATATGGAGCGTCAGGATCATAACCACGCCAGTTTTCTTCCAGGATCAATTCGCCTACAGGCGTATAATATTGCTGCAAACCATGTTTTCCACCTCTTTTATAATTTTCTACGGCAATTATGTCCCCTTCAAGCGTGTAACGGCGCCAAAGACCTTCTTTTACCCCGTTCCGGTAAATCCCCTCTTCATCATAACCAGGTTCTCCACGTAGCTCAGGCATCCTGACTACCCATTTTCCATGTTTAAGCCCTTTTACAGTAACAGCATTTATAGTATCTCCCTTGGGGCTTATCTTAAACTCTTTGTATTGGGCGTCCGCATTTTCAACAAAGAAAAGCGTTACTATTGCAAACAAGAGGAATCGGGGTAATTTTAAATGTTCCATTTTTATAAATTAAACTGGGATAAAAGGTACAACAGGAAAACCCGCTTTTTATTGTTCAAAATTACAGCAATAGGCTATTGCATAAATGTTAATACTCTTCGAGAACTGCTTTTTGTAATTGCAAAAGTTTGAATCAACAACATGAAAGATTATAAAAATTATTTCATCATCGGGGCTGCACCGGAGGAAGTGTATATTGCCCTGACCAACCCGGCCACCATCCAGCTTTGGAGCGGAGAGCCGGCTGTGATGAGTACAGAACCAGGCACGGAGTTTTCCCTTTGGGAAGGAAGTATCACTGGACGTAATTTAGCTTTTGAACCCGGAAAAAAAATCACGCAGGAATGGTATTTCGGGGAGCAGGAGCCGCCCTCTGTTGTCACCCTCATCCTGCATCCACATAAACAAGGTACTTCTGCTGAGTTACGTCATACCAACATCCCCGATGAAGATTTTGATGATATTGTTGCAGGCTGGAACGATGTCTATTTTAATAGCCTCATTAATTTTTACGAGAATTAACACTTAGTTCCCGGTACATCCTATGTTTCTTTCTATTCAAAAATACTTCGGCTTAACGCAGGGAATATTTTCTGTTACCAGGCAACTGGCTAAACAAAGGAAATTTATCGATAAGCATATTGCCCCGATATTAACCGATGCCGCGAGTCATAATGACGGCACTTTAAACGAAACAGATTTTAAAAAGATCACCCATTATTACGGATGGGCAGTACCTGCAATCCTCGGGGAAGCGTTCTGTTCTTTAAGAGGAGATAATATGAGTATTACCGAAAGGTGGGCCAGTACCTGCCAGGGCGCAATGACCGGCCTTTTCGATGATTTTTTTGATAAGGATTACATGGCGGACGACAAAGTGTTGGCAAAGATTAGTGCAGCTACCGTGCCCGCCGGCCTGCAATCGAACGAACGATTATTCAACATCTTTTACGAAAAAGCATTGGCTAATGTGCCGGACAGTAAAAGGATGAGACAGGCATTATTGGCAGTGCATCACGCACAGGTGCGCAGCAAACAGCAAACTGATCCTTCCCTCCCGCATGAGCAACTGCTATCCATCACAGAAGAAAAAGGAGGAACATCGCTGCTCTTCTACCGATCGGCATTTTTTCCCCCGGCTTCTGATACAGAAACAGCGCTGCTATATCACCTGGGTGCCACTATGCAACTGGCCAATGACATCTTTGACGTGTATAAAGACCGGGAAAAAAATATTCGTACCCTCATGACCGAAACCAAAAAAGTGGACGAGATGCGTACCCTGCTTTCTGAAAGATTAGCGTATGCCTACAGGGCTTCCTATACGCTGCCTTATCCCAAAAAAGGAATAATACAGTTTTTAAACACCCTGTCTATCGGAATCTTCAGCCGTTGTTATGTGTGCCTGGATCACCTGGAGAATAATGAACAACATACGAACCGCCATTTTGATGTACAGGCCTACACCAGGGCCCAGCTGATATGTGATATGGACACAAAAAAAAATATGCTGCGTTCGGCAGCATATCATTTAAAAACCATACGGTAAATTGGTCAACTATTTTATTTCAAAATTCAGCATCGTTTTATCTTCCAGCAGTACTTCCAGTTCATCACCTACCACGCATTCGCCTACTCCTGCCGGCGTTCCTGTAAAAATGATGTCCCCGATATTCAGGGAAAAATAATTGGACACGTGAGAAATGATCGCATCGAAACTAAAGATCATATCGCCGGAATTCCCTTTCTGCATCAGTTCCTTATTTTTTAATAAGCTGAAGTTGATATTCTTTTTATTCAGGTCCGGGGTAATATCTATAAATTTTCCCACGGCTGCTGAGTTATCAAATGCTTTTGATTTTTCCCAGGGCAAACCTTTTTTCTTGGCTTCGTCCTGTAGATCCCTTGCCGTAAAATCAATCCCTACTGTGATGCCATTGTAATAGTTGCTGGCATGACGTTCCTGGATATACTTACCGTTTTTGCAAATGCGCAAAACCAACTCAGCTTCGTAATGGAGTTCATTTGTAAATTCAGGATAGTAAAAAGGAGTATGGGCCTGTAACAATGCGCTCTTTGGCTTCATAAAAACGACGGGCTCATCAGGCACTTCATTGCCAAGTTCTTTGGCATGGTCTACATAATTCCGCCCGATACATATTATCTTCATCTTAACTTAGTTTTATTATGGGTGTTGGTTTAGTTCAACGAAAATAAACAAAAACAAATTATAAAAAGAATATACGTTTCGTTTATTAAGGGAGTTTTATTGCCAGGTTGTTCACCTGGCTCATTGTCTTGTCCAGCCCAATAGTAGCGAAGCTCTCGATTATCTCCACACATTTTTCTACTTTCAGTTTCACCAGTGGAATTTCCTCCGGTCGCCACTTTGCCAGCACAAAGTCTGCCTGCATGCCTTTAGGGTATTGATTACCGATACCAAACCGAAGTTTGGGGTATGCATCAGTAGCCATAGTAGCCTGGATATCTTTAAGCCCGTTGTGGCCGGCATGGGTACCTGTGCCCCTTAGACGCAGTTTTTCCAAAGGCAGGGCGATATCATCAACAATGGTGAGTGTTTGCTCCAGCGGTAATTTTTCTTTATCTACCCAGTAGCGGAAAGCACGCCCACTCAGGTTCATGAAGGTGGTTGGGCATATGCATACAAAGCTCCTGCCTTTCCATTTTACTTCCGCTACATAGGCCAGCCGGTCTACCCGGAATGATCCGCCATGCTTAGACACAAATGCATTCACCACATCAAAACCTATATTATGCCTCGTATTCGCATACTCGTTGCCGATATTCCCTAACCCTACAATTAAAAACTTTGACATAAAACAGCTGCAAGAGGTGAAATGATTTATGAAACCCGGCATTTTTTGACCCTTTAAGCCGGAAGAAGATAGTAGTAATTACATCAACCCATCCATGTACTGTTGCAGATCTGCTTCCGTTTTCACCAATACATCCCTGGTTTTGCTGCCCTGGTTAGGGCCAACAATGCCTGCGGCCTCCAGCTGGTCCATCAGCCTTCCGGCCCTGTTGTAGCCGAGCTTCATCCTCCGCTGCAATAACGAAGTACTTCCGCTCTGGCTTGAAACGATAAGCCGTGCGGCATCTTCAAATAAAGCGTCTTTGTTGTTCACGTCAAAGTCGCGACCTTCCATTTCTTTTTCATCGATGTACTCCGGCAACAGGAATGCTTCAGCATAGCCACGTTGCCCGCCGATACAATCCACG
>JAKFCK010000382.1:0-4015 GCA_036676685.1 Chitinophagaceae bacterium
ATTCGCTGACGAGTTCCTGCCACTGGTCCAGCAATTCTTCGAGCGGATAGGCAACGAAGACCATCGCCACCAGGTCCCCTGCCGTATCCGGCTTTTCCCTGGAAAAGGTCGCCAAAACAAGTGATAATGTTTACGGTGAAAAAAAAGGAACGATAAAGACCGGATCCGCAAAAAAATCTACTGCTACCAAAAAGCCTGCTCCTGCTGAACGAAATACTGCCGCCGTGGGCGCTAAAAAAAAACAGCCGGTAGAAGGCCGTAAGGCAGCGTTTCCCGCTGCATTTCCGCCCATGCTGGCGACGTTAACTGACAAGCCGTTTGATGAGCCAGGCTGGTTATACGAGATCAAATGGGATGGCTACCGGGCAGTGGCTATGATGAATAGAGGGAAGGTAAATCTCCTTAGCCGGAATGATAAGTCCTTCAACGATAAGTTTTACCCCGTGCATAAGGCCCTAACCGATTGGCATATCAATGCCGTGGTGGACGGTGAGGTAGTGGTACTAACCGAAAAAGGTTTGGCGCATTTTGGTTCCCTGCAAAACTGGCGCAGCGAAGCCGACGGGGAACTCATTTATTATGTATTTGACATCATGTGGCTGGATGGGAAGGACCTCTCCGGGTTACCCCTTACCCAACGGCGCGAAATATTAAAACGACTGGTACCTACGGAAGGCATAATCAGGCTTAGTGAGAACTTTGAAACAACGGCCACACAACTCTTGGAAGAAGTAGCCAAACTGGATATGGAAGGTATCATGGCCAAAAAAGCAGATAGCACTTATACCCCCGGTCTGAGAACAAGGGAATGGCTAAAGATAAAAGCACAGAAAAGACATGAAGTGGTCATTGGCGGGTATACACAAAACGAGGGCTCCGCAAAAACATTTAGTTCATTACTGGTAGGGTTATACGAAGATAACAGGTTGCATTATATCGGGAAGATCGGGACAGGGTTCAATAATAAAACCCAAAAGGAGATCCTGGAAAAGATGAAACCCCTTGTAACCGACAAAGTTCCTTTTACTGAAACACCGGATGTAGACAAACCGTCCCGCTTCAGGCCAAATCCGCCGAAGGCGGCGGTGACCTGGCTTAAGCCCCGGCTGGTTTGTGAAGTGAGCTATGCAGAACTAACGGATGATGGTGTGATGCGTCATCCATCATTTGAGGGGATCAGGGAAGACAAAAAGGCAAAAGATGTGGTAAAAGAAAAACCGCTAAGTACAATGGAGATCAAAAAAAAAGTGACCGCAAAGGCGTCCAAACCAGGAAAGAATGGCCCTGCAGCTGAGATCATTAAACCGGTGAAAGCCGGCAGCAGGAAATCACTCCTCAATCCTTCGGAGGAAACCCAGGTAAAGATTGTGAACGGGCATGAATTGAAATTTACCAACCTCAGTAAAATTTACTGGCCCAAAGAAAAATATACCAAAAGGGATATGCTTAATTATTATTACCAGGTGGCTCCCTACATTCTGCCTTACCTCAAGGACCGGCCGCAATCCCTCAACAGGTTCCCCAACGGTATCAACGGGGAAAGTTTTTATCACAAGGATATTACAGACTCGGCTCCTGACTGGATAAAAAAATCGCCATACCGTACGAATGGAGAAGACAAAAATTTCCTGGTACCGGAAGATGATGCCAGCATATTGTATATGGCTAACCTTGGCACCATTGAAATGAATCCCTGGAACAGTACTATTCATACGCCGGACCACCCGGACTGGTGCCTGATAGACCTGGATCCTTCGGAAAAAAATACGTTTGATACTGTCATCAAAACTGCCCAGGTGACCAAAGCCGTGCTGGACGAGCTAAAAGTGCCCGGGTATGTGAAAACTTCCGGCTCCACGGGCATTCATATCTACATCCCTCTAGGTGCTCAATACACTTATGATGAATCCCAGATGTTTGGTAAGCTGGTGGCCACCCGCGTGCACCAGCAACTACCGCAGATTACCAGCATAGAAAGGCTGGTGAAGAACCGGAAAAACAAGTTGTACATTGACTACCTGCAAAACCGGCCAAAAGCGACACTCGCAGCGCCTTACTCTCTAAGGCCTAAACCCGGTGCCACGGTATCTATGCCCCTGTATTGGGAGGAAGTGAAGAAGGGATTATCAATGAAAGATTTCACTATAAAAAATACGATGGACCGCATCAAAAAAGAGGGAGACATATTTAAACCGGTTTTGGGAAAAGGCATCAACCTATCCAAAATCCTGAAGGATATAACCTAAGCACAGTATAAAATTAGAAAGTGAAAATACATTAATATTCACCACTTATGAAATGGCATGTTGGCTGCTCGGGGTTCCATTATAAGACCTGGAAGAATGTTTTTTATCCTGCTGACCTGCCGGAAAATAAATGGTTCCATTTCTACCATACCAAATTTCACACGCTGGAGTTGAATGTAACCTTTTATAAATTTCCGAGCACGGCTGACCTGCATAAATGGTATAGAAAAAGTCCCAGGAATTTTACCTTCGCGGTGAAAGCTCCCAAATTACTTACGCACTATAAGAAATTGCAGGATTGTGATGTGTTATTAAACGATTTCTATACCGCCTGCCGGGAGGGGCTGAAAGATAAACTGGGGCCGGTGCTTTTCCAGTTTCCATCCAACTTCCGTTATTCCGATGAAAGATTGCAAAACATCCTAAATCGCCTGGATCAATCTTTTACGAATGTTGTGGAGTTCAGGCATATAAGTTGGTGGAGCAAAACAGTTTTTGAAGCCTTTAAAAAACATTCGATCATTTTTTGCGGGATTAGTTTCCCTGGGCTACCGGACGATGTTATCGTAACAACTAAAACTTTATACTACCGCTTTCACGGGGTACCGAAATTATTTCAATCACAATATGACCATTCAACCCTGGCTACTATCGCGGATCATATTCTGCACCAGGCCCAGGTAAAAACCGCTTATTGTTTTTTTAATAATACTGCTGCTGTCGGCGCCGCCTTCAACGCGGTATGGCTGGAGAACTATTCCGCTTTAAGAAGAAATATAAAATACCTCTCACACAATTAAGGCCGAGCCGGTCCTTTAAGCTGCTTTAAAAACTGGTTGATAATATTGGTTACATATTTCAATTGAATATGAAGGGCTTCCCCTTTAGCCTGCGACATTCTGATTTTATAAACAATTTTACCCTTGTGCGCAATTGCATAATACGCAAATACTTTTTGCCCCGACTCCGGCACAGGCGTGGCATACCCTGTGATACCGATGCCCCAGTCGCTGTTGAACATGGCGCAAACATTCAGGGCCATTTCCATACTAACTTTTTCTGAAACACAGTTCACCGCCTGCGCATGAATGGGTTCTACTTTCAAATGCCGGTACTTCTGGCCGATATTGTACACACTGATTCCTCCCTGGTAAAATTCTGCTGCTTTTTCAGCCTGCGAAAATGCCAGTTGCAGCAGCCCCGAAGTGACGCTTTCTGCCACTGCAATAGTCTCTTTTTTTCTTAACATCAGGATGTGGATCTTATCAAGTTTCTCATTATCAAAAAGTTCCATAGATTTTATTTTTTAGTCCTTTTTCCGGTAAAGTTTGACCCTATAAACTGCAAAGGCCCTGGTTTTTGTCAGGCAAATATTTAGCCATTGATTTAGTGTGAAATAGCACTGGTTGGGTGATCCGAGTTATAAATATTTTTGAAATTTACCCTCCCGAGCCTGTTTTCTGGCATCCACAAGATGGGAATGGGCTTACACAAAGCACATTTTTTTGCAGCATGTGAGGGTAATTAAAAACACAGGTGACCAGTTATTCACCGGGAAAGCTAAAGGCATACTTGTTGGGAGAAAATTGGTGAAAACTAACCCACCTAAATTCCCCGGATCTTTTAGTATAATGGCCTAGGCAGACTTGAGGAAGTTTCACCCCCCGGTTATGCATGCTGTACCCTATAAGGGCTGCGGTATGCTTTCACCGGGGCATCAATTTCCATGACCTGTACTCCTGTGAAAGAACGACAAAGTTTGCCACGAA
>JAKFCK010000383.1:0-2926 GCA_036676685.1 Chitinophagaceae bacterium
GAGATCACACCAGGCGCTGACCCTTTTCGGGTAATCACCGGAGACTTTGTGACTACCGAAGACGGAACAGGTATAGTGCACACGGCTCCGGCCTTTGGGGCAGACGACTTTAAAGTAGGGCGCAAAAATAACCTCGGGATATTAACGCTCGTAGACAAAGCCGGGAAATTTGTTGAGGGTATGGGCGAATTTAGTGGAAGGTTTGTAAAAAACTACAAAGATGATCCGAATTATATAGACGTAAATGTGGACATCAGTGTGAAACTCAAAAAAGAGAACCGGGCTTTTAAAGTAGAGAAATACGAACATAACTACCCGCATTGCTGGCGCACAGATAAGCCTATTATCTATTATCCCCTGGACGCCTGGTTCATCAAAACCACAGCAGTAAAAGACCGGATGGTAGAACTAAATAAAACGATCAACTGGAAGCCGGCATCTACCGGATCCGGGCGGTTCGGTAACTGGTTGGAGAATATGGTGGATTGGAACCTCAGCCGGAGCCGGTTCTGGGGTACTCCCCTTCCTATATGGCGCACCTGGGATGGTGCAATTGAAAAATGTATCGGATCAGTAGCCGAACTAAATGATGAAATTAAAAAGGCCGCCACAGTTTTGGGAGGCGATACCAATACTCATTATTTACATGATGGTATTTTGGATCTGCATAAGCCTTACGTAGATGATATTATCCTGGTAAGCGATGACGGAACACCTATGAAACGCGTGCCGGACCTGGTGGATGTATGGTTCGATAGTGGCGCCATGCCTTATGCGCAATGGCATTTTCCTTTCGAAAACAAGGAAATCTTTCAAAAGAATTTCCCGGCGGATTTCATTGCCGAGGGCGTGGATCAAACCCGGGGCTGGTTCTATACCTTGCATGCTCTCAGCGTATTGTTATTTGATAGTGTGGCTTACAAAACTGTGGTAAGCAATGGATTAGTGCTGGATAAGGCAGGCAACAAAATGAGCAAACGCCTTGGGAACGTGGTAGACCCGTTCATGACCATCGGCAATTACGGCGCTGATGCTACACGCTGGTATCTTATCACCAACGCATCGCCCTGGGATAGTTTGAAATTTGATGAAGAAGGAATAAAAGAAGTGCAGCGAAAATTCTTCGGTACGCTCTACAATACTTACCAGTTCTTTGCCCTTTATGCTAACGTAGATGGTTTCTCTTTTAAGGAAACATATATCCCGGTGAAAGAAAGGCCGGAGATCGATCAATGGATACTCTCCCTGTTGAACAGCCTGGTGAAGGCAGTAGAAGAAAATTTTAATGCTTATGAACCCACTCAAGCGGGGCGGCAGATTGAAGAATTCGTGGATGCTCACCTAAGTAACTGGTATGTAAGGCTTTGTCGCCGCCGGTTTTGGAAAGGAGACTATGAGCAGGATAAGATCTGTGCGTACCAGACCTTATATGAATGCCTGGAAACTATAACAAGGTTGATAGCACCTGTTGCACCTTTTTTCGCCGACTGGTTATACCACAATCTGAACGAAGTGACGCAACGATATGAATTTCAATCTGTGCATCATACCGATTACCCCAAAGCCAATGAAGACGTGATTGACAGTTCCCTTGAAAAAAGGATGTTGCTGGCGCAGGATGCTTCTTCGCTTATACTATCATTACGGAAAAAAGTAAATATCAAGGTTAGACAACCCCTGCAGAAGGTCTTCATCCCAGCCATGGACAGTGAGATGGCTGCAGATATTCAACTGGCTGCGGATATCATTAAGGCCGAAACCAACATCAAGGAAGTTGAGATCCTGGCGCCCGATAATGACTTTATCCGAAAAAAGGCAAAAGCCAACTATAAAACCCTGGGTAAGAAGCTGGGGCCAAAAATGAAATGGGCAGCTGGCGAGATTGAAAAATTTGACAACACTTTAATTGAAAAAGTGCAGGAAGGCAATTATGTGATGAACCAGGCCGAAGTGGATGCCGGGGGTGAACCGATCATAATCGGACCGGAGGACATGGAAATTGTGACTGACGAGATCCCGGGTTACGAGATCGCGGGCAAAAATTCGCTGACAGTGGCATTGGACGTAACCATAACCCCCGCATTAAAAGATGAAGGAAATGCCCGTGAATTTGTAAATAAGGTGCAAAACATTCGTAAGGATAGCGGTTTTGAGCTCACCGATCGTATCTCAGTGACCATAAATGAGAACGGTAAAATCCAGGCTTCATTAATTGAATTTAAAGATTATATTTGCCGCGAAATTTTGGCTGATACACTTGAATTTGTACCCCAAACCAGCAAAGGGATCCTTATTGAAGTGAATGATGCTTCTTTAACCGTGAACGTAACTAAAACCAGCAAGTAGTATGGCAACCAAGAAAAAGGCAGCAAAACCTGCCGCAAAAAAGCCGGCAGCTAAGAAAGTGGCACCTGCTAAAAAAGCAGCCGCAGGCAAAAAACAGCCTGCTGGTTCCAAAAAACAGGTGAAGCCTGCTGCAAAGAAACCCGTTAAGCCTGTTAAAAAAGTTGTTGCTAAAACTCAGAAGAATAATTCAAAGCCTGCTGCTAAGAAAGCTGCCCCGAAAAAGGCTGCATCAGCATCCGTGAAAAAAGCTTTGCCAAAAACTGCCAAACCTATAACACCAGCGACAAAAAAACCGGTAGCTGTTCAAAAACCGGTACAAACACCTATGGCAAAAAAGATTGAAGAAAAGAAACCAACACCAAAAGCAGCCGTTAAGCCGGCAACATCAGTAAAAGCCACTGCAAAAAATGTAAAGGATATAAAGGTTATACCGCCAAAACCGGTTGTACTTCCTAAGATCAATACAAAAACATCACGCACCTATCAGCCGGATTTCACAAAATCGGTATTGGATCAGCCAAGGCATGATCCGGGTGCTCCTATCGTAAGGTATAATGATTCTGACCTGATGGAATTCCGC
>JAKFCK010000384.1:0-8222 GCA_036676685.1 Chitinophagaceae bacterium
TGGCGGTCCGGATCATAAAAGAGTAACCCGGACATCACATTGATTTTACGCATTATTGATGCCTGGCCGGGTGATTTGGTAAATGTCCTTTCGCCGGTCTTTTAAATTTGTAACAGAACCGTGCGAATGAAGCTCTTTTAACAGGTCTAAGTCTACATCTACAATTAGCACGGTTTCATTGTTAGTTGTTGTTTCCGCTTTAATCCCGTTAATAGGGAATTGAAAATCGCCAGGGGTATATACTGCCGACTGGGCATATTGAATATCCATGTTTTTAACCTTCGGAAGGTTGCCATTGCTACCAGCAATAGCGACGAAACACTCATTTTCAATCGCTCGTGCCATGGCACAATGTTTAACTCTTGTGTATGCATTTTGAGTGTCCGTTAAAAAAGGCACAAAAAGTATTTCCATACCTTCATCAGCTAGCAACCTTGCCAATTCCGGAAACTCTACATCGTAACAAATCAGGATACCGATTTTGGCACAGTCCGTTTCAAAAATTTTCAGTTGATTGCCGCCGACCATGCTCCAGTAATCTCTTTCATTTGGTGTAATATGAATCTTCTCATATCTCTCCGAGATGCCATTTCTCCTGCACAAAAAACCAACATTGTGCAGGTTCCCGTCCTCAATGTGCGGCATGCTTCCGGTAATGATGTTCACGTTATATTTAATGGCCAGTTCCATGCACTTCTCCCTGATTGGATCAGAATATTTTGCCAGTTCCCTAATGGACTGAACTTCTGTCAAATGGTTAAATTCAGACATCAGGGGAGCATTAAATAATTCGGGGAATAAAATAAAATCACTTTTGTAACCGGATACTACATCTATATAAAACTCCATGTATTCTAAAAATTCTTCGAGATTTTTATACAAACGCATTTCCCACTGCACAAGGCCAAGACGCACTGTTTGGTTTCTTCTCCGAATTGAATCTTTAAGTGGCTTGTAAAAGATATTATTCCATTCAATAAGCGTTGCAAATTCCTGTGATTCTTCATCGCCGGGCATATAATTTTTCATGATTTTTACCACATGAAAATCATTTGCTAATTGAAAAGAGAGCGTGGGATCATAAAGTTGTTTGTTTTTTACATTATTAATATAGTCTTTTGGGGATAAGTCTTTATAGTGCTTATAAAAACCGGGGATTCTTCCGCCGGCCACAATATTCTTCAGGTTTAAATTTTCGCAAAGTGCTTTCCGGGCATCATAAAGCCTTCTGCCAACACGAAGGTTTCTATATTCCGGGTTAACAAATATTTCAATGCCATATAATGTATCGCCCTTTGGATAATGGGTATTAAAAGTATAATTTCCGGTAATTTCTTTGTATTGGTGTTCGTCTCCGAATTCATCATAGTTCACTATGATCGATAATGCACAACCCGCCACTTTTCCATCGATTGTAACACACAACTGGCCCTCAGGAAAAATTTCAATCAATTTTTGAATATGAGATTCCTTCCAATAGGCCGTTTGCCATTTATCATACGCTTTAAGCATCGATATTTTCAGGTTCTCATAATCTGACACTGCCAACTTTCTTGTTTCTATATGCATAAGTGGGGTGGGTTAAAGTTTGACAAACCTGTTAAGACTTTAGTGCTTTCGAATAAGTCATCGGTAAAGTTAAAATCGCGTTTCATTTATTTTTTGCGAAATTCTTGCTAACATGACCGCTAACGGGCCGGATTCCCTGGTACGGAACAGGAATTCCTTCAACCCGGTATCCATGATCATTGGAAAACTGCAGTTGAAGATAATAACAAAAAGCTAAACAGGTAATTTGGTAATGCAATCAGGAAGTAGACACTGACATAAGCCCCGGGACTGAACGGTACTGATCCATCCTGCGCTAAACCCGGAAGGTAAAAGGAAAGCAGCACACCCAGACAACGAAAGTACCAGCAGTGCATTCACCGCAAAGGCAGCAAGAAATCGACCACCGAGGTAGTCCAACTTCGTAACCGGCGTTTTATAAGACTTTTTAAATTTCATATCAACATGCTGATTTTACAACGGGCCATAGTCTATAGACCATCCACCACAATCCAATTGCTCACGTATGGAAAGCGAATTATGCTAATGGCGTGAAGTAATCGACCAACATGTACCCTGTTTCCGCCAAAGCGATGGCAGGTTCTATTTTACCTTTCATAGATTGGGATAAGGCGTTGGTCGAGCAGGTGGTTAAAAAACGGCAGGAAAAAATACCTTTGTTGGATGAACCGGATTAAAAAAGTATTCCTGCTGGTCCACATGATCACCAGGCCCTTGGAGCCAGGCGGTCATATGACACATAAAAAACCCCGCACAAACGGGGCTCACTAAAGATGGAGATATGAAAGAAAAGCTAACCTGCTACATCATAGACGATGAGCCACTGGCGCAGGAGATACTGGAAGCGTACATTGCAAAGGTTTCCTTCCTGGAGCTGAAAGGCAGTTTCGTGAGCCCCCTGGAAGCCGCCCGCGCCCTGGAGGAAGACAAACCCGATCTCCTGTTCCTGGATATCAACATGCCGGACCTGGACGGGCTCAGTTTCATCCAGATCCTGAATCCTAAACCCATGATTATCCTCACCACGGCTTACGACCAGTATGCGCTGAAAGCCTTTGAGCTGGAAGTGAAGGATTACCTCTTAAAACCCTTCCCGTTTGAACGGTTTTACAAAGCTGTGCTGCGCCTCTACCAGGAACAAAACCCCCGGCCGCAAACAGGATTTAAGGAAACAACCACATTACAGAAAAGCGTGCAGGAATACATCTTCCTGAAGGTGGGCCAACGCATCCAAAAAGTGGCTACCCGTGATATTCTTTTCGTGGAGGGAAAAAAAGACTACCTCCGGATCCATACCATGGAAGAGAAGATTTTGACGTTGCTGAACTTTGCCAAACTGGAAGAGTTGCTGCCCTCACCCGCTTTTGCCCGCGTGCATCGTTCCTTCCTGGTGGCGATCGACAAAATTGACCACATTGAGAAAAACAGGATCCGGATTGGCGACCAGGTCATCCCCATCAGTGACAGCTACGCAGAAACCTTCCATAAAATGCTGAAAGGATTTCAGTAAGGTTGTTTTTCTTTTTCCCAATTTCCTGGCCCTGGTTCAACAACCCAGGGCAGGCCATGATTTTTTTTATTCCGAAGTAAACACAACCCTGTATGTTTTGACTACACCATTATAATCGAATTTCACCAAAGCCGTTCCGGTCAATGATTCCGCCTGGGTAATGGCCACCTTTACTTTTGAATTATTTGAAGAAGCTGTAACCGTAGGCACACTTGTAGTGCCGGCACGAAGTTTATAATTGGTTTGATAAATATCGTAACCCACAATGCCGTTGGCATTGGTAGATCGAACCGGGGTAGCCGGAACATTGATCGCCTGGCCATTAACAGCAATACTTACCGTAGGTACAACAGGCCGGATTATTTTCTTTTTCTTTGAACTGAAGCCCAGCCCGATGACATTAAAAAGCGTATCCCCTTCCGCTCCTTCTGCTACAAGAAAAATCGCATGTTTCCTGTCGAGGTTGTCTACAAACCGGGAAACGTCTGCAGTATATTGCGTTACTTCCTGTTTGGAATTGGCAGGTACTACGATCTCAGCAATTTTTTTCCCTTTCCAGGTAGCATTATCCCACGGTCCATCCAACCACACATTCACCTTAAAAGCTTTTTCCGTTTTGGGCGTGAGAAAGAGGTTGAACGCTGTCTTGTTTCTTTTTTTAGTTCCCTTAAAGGCTTTCAATCCTTTTTCATTCCGCTTAAGCCCGCCAAAACCAAAATACTTGTACCCGATAATGTTGCCATTCCTAACCCTCTCAATAGGCATATGATTGTCCCAAATGTCCCACGAATCCTGTTGGATGCTGCCATTAGAAAGATAAGCGGCATACCCGGCCGAATAATATTGATAAGGATCCAGCCCATAAAAATGGAAGCCTTCCGAAGTAACTTCTGCACCCTTGTATTCTTTTCCCTGGCTGTCTTTTGCCGTCCATAGACCATCGGCTGCATATGGATCATAAGCCCTGATGGCAACAGTACCGCCTGCTGCAACCGGTTTTTCATCCCATTTAATGTTCACCGGGGCTACCATCGCCTGTCGTGCATACCCAAATCCTCTTGGAGGCCTGTGGTAAAATACATACCATTGGCCATTGATCAACTCAATACTACCATGCGTGTTATGGCCCGCATTTGTGGTCTGTAATGCGGTTCCATCCTGGTTCAGCACCGGGGCACGGGAATCTACCACAACACCCCCGCTTTTCCATGGACCTAAGGGTGAATCGCCAAAGGCGTAGCGTAATGTAGAGTTGGAACTACCAACGCCATATTCAGGTCCGGAATATCCGCTAAAAACGGTAACATATTTATTTCCCACCTTTCGTATGGAGGACGCCTCAAAAAAATTGAATGTTCCCAAATCCTCACCGGGATAGATATTGGGATATTCGGTGCCTGCCGGTTCCCGTATCACGCCGTACCTGGAGCTGGCTGGTAACAGGTAACTAATAACCTTGGTGCCAGGCCTGAGCGAATACATCGTTTGCTGGTCCAGCTGTGCCGCGGACGATCTTTGAAATCCCCAGAATCCATAGGCCCTGAAGCCGATTTCATAATCCGGGTCTTTCGGATCAGTAACGTATTCAATATAAATTGCCGGATCGAATCCTAAGATACTCCCGGGCACGGTACGTTTTCCGTCTCCGGTTAAATTAACGGGCGTAAAAGGACCGTCCGGACGGCTTCCCTTGCAAACCATTGCTTCCCTGTTCGGCCCGCGGCTGTGTGGATACAGGTAATACTCTTTTTTACCGTCTTTTCTTTTCACTTCAACCAGATCCGGTGCATACATTACGTCCCATTGCCCGTCAATTTGGTAGGTAAAAATGGCGCCTTCATCACGCCAGCTGGTTAAATCTTCTACAGGTGCAGACCATGCCCTGATATCCGGACCACAATAACTCGTGACCCTTAGATCATGCGACCCTATGATATAAGCACGGTATTTTCCCGGGTTATCGGGATCTTCAAAAACGCGGGGCTCCCCGTCAGGTAAATGCTCCCAAAGCGGCAAATACGGATTACCTGCACCCTTATGAACAAATTTCTTTTGCGACTGCTTTTTTTCGGGTGGAGTTTCCTGCCCGCTTACCCGGGTAACAGAAAATAGAAACAAAACTGCCAATAATAAAACAACCTGTTGTCTTTTTAAACCGAATTGATGTGTCTTCATAAATGATTATAATTCTATAATGTTATTTCCATGCATCATTACTTTGAGATTTCTCCTTTTACTTTTAAGATCTCTCATAGTAACATTAAAATTTTGTTAGCAGTGTTTTTTATTTGTCTTCTGATTAACAAGGTAATGCAACAAATCAAATATAGACTCGCTTTTGCATAATAGTTTTTGTTTTCCGTAAGCCCCGGGCTTTGCGTTCAGCCGGGAAATCAAAACACCGGAACCGGATCTATACTTATTCAATCGGGAGACTGCTGTTTAAGTTTTACACTTCACCCGGCCGACGCCATACCTTGTTAGCGGCCCGTTGTTTTTTCCTTTGTCGGTTCATAATAAAGCGTAACCGCACCAGCACTAAAGGTTTTGGTTTTTAAAAGTTTAAGAACAGTCCTTTCTTTAATATCTTCAAATAATGGCAAACCGCTTCCTGCAACAACAGGATGAACACAAAATTGGTATTCATCAATCAAATTAAGTCTCATCAGCTGTAAAATTAAACTCCGGCTGCCCACTAAAATGTCTTTACTCCCGCTCCCGCCTAATGCGGGACTGGATTGTTTGAGTGCTAAAACTTCTGCTTCAAGGTCCTGGTCAGCAAGTTTTGCACTTTCCCATCCTGCATTCGTAAGTGTGCGGGAAAAAACAATTTTAGGCACCCTGTCCATAACCATAGCAAAGTCGTCCATTGATTTTTCCCCGGAAGGATTTTTCACCAGGTTTTGCCAGAATTGCATAAGCTGGTATGTTATCCTTCCATAAAGGACCACGCCTGCGGTATCTAACAGGTCAGCGTAATGTTGATGTATTTCTTCATCCGGGTTTATGAGGGTATGGTCGCAAAATCCATCAAGTGTCATGTTGATTGCAGCAATTAGTTTGCTCATATTTTTATTTTTAATTGCCAGTTAATAATAGAACAACGCGCGAGTGTTAACAGGACGCAGTATAATAATTAGCATTCACTTTTTAATTGAATTCAATTTTCTTTTTATTTCGCCAGATAGCCTGTCGTTGCCTGGTTTTTCAAAAGTTGCTTCCTGGCAGTACATGTTGTCCCCGATGTATTGTTCATAGCCAGCCGTTTTTATTGTTACAAATTGAACCCAATCTTTTTCTTCCCGGGATAAAAATTCTCCACATATTAAGTAAGTTGTCTCCCTTCCTGATGAAATGTATCCGGCTTTTACATTACGAATATCAATAGCTGTCGGTGGTTGATGTTCGTTAAAATCCCCGGCAGCTGAATCAATTAAAAACCGGGTAACAGCTTCGGGAATTGACTGCATATGCTCCCGTTTTGTCGACTTGTTTGAAGTATTATTTTTTGACTTTTCTTCTCGTGCCGGCGTATTGCAACTAATCATAAATGCGAGGAAAACTAAGGTCACTGCTCTTGTGAAATACAATAAATAATTACCCTTTTTCATAAAATGGTTTTAAAAATAGGATTTCAATTTGAGTTCAGTTGTAAGTATTGACAGAAACGCCGGGGCCTTACCTCAGTTGTGGGAACAAAATTTACGTGTGTTTCGTGTCCTGGCTAAAGATAATTTATTCGTGTCCTTTTTGAAGTACATTCACTTACTTTAATGTCAGAATAGCCACTGCTCTTATATCCTTCAGACTCCATTATTTGATAATCCCAGGTTTTGCCTAGATACATTCCTCTATTTTTCCAGGCCTCTACATGATTGGCAAATGTTACAGTACCCCTGGTTCTTTTTGTTGTACGTACACTCCAGTATTGATAAAAAGTCGCTGTCCCGATTATAGAAGGCTGGTTAATTCGCCGGGTTTTGTAAATGTTGTAAGTACCACCGTCCGAATCAAAGGTCCCTAGCGAAGTAGCCCCTGGTGGTGTCCACGCTCCATAATTTTCAACAACATAATATTCTATCAGGGAATCCTTTGTCCATCCATACACGGCCAAAAAACCATTACTGCCGCCGTTGAATTTTCCGGAATAACATATTACTCTGTCTTCCTTTCCTGTTAACCAACCTTTACCGGCAGTGAAGTTTCCAATGTTGGTCCACCTGGTCTTATACCGGCCCCTGGATTTCAAAGTCATTGAAACTTCACCGCTGGAGTTGTCATTCCAAAACGAATAATAGAAGCCATTGTGAATGCCTGTCTTGTTTTGGGTTACTGTTTGAGAATGTACGCTCTCCGTGCACAATAACAGCAATAATATAATAATTGATTTGGTTAACATGTTTGTATTCTGCCGCCCGGTTGTCAATTAATTTTTTGAAAAAAAACTGCTTTATCTTTTAAGGAAATTTTTTTTACCCTATAGCCATATTGAAGCAATTCTTTTTTATAATTCAAAAAGGAGTGGTCTATTTCAATCCCTGCAATATCCCTGATTTCATCAAAGGATAATTCAAATGAATGCAAACCATGCTTCTCAATATACTTCCACAAGCCATTATATTTACTCATTTACAATCTCCCTTTTTAATAAACTTTTTGCATACAGCTTAGTTCGGAGTTTGAATGTTCGCAAAGCATGGCGCATGAGCCCGGCGGCTTATGCTTACTTTCCGGGCCTGGCCTTTAAAAAACGGTTGACCTCCAGCCAGTACATAAAAGCATCGAACCAGCGATTACTGGTTTTGTCGGGATTTCCAAGGCCGAAACCGTGGCCACCATTCTGGTAAAGGTGAAACTCAACAGGTATACCCGCTTTATACCAGGATTCAATCATACCGAACTGGCCGCGAAAAAGAAAATCGTCGGAGGCGATAGCACAAAACATGGGAGGCGCATTTTTAGGCACATCCACCGGGCCCATTCCGCCATAAATCGGGCCGATGAAAGCCAGCTTCATCGTCCTGGAGTGGAGTGTTGAATGCATCGTTAAACCAGCGCCTGCTGAAAAGCCAATCATACCTATTCTGCCAGTATCAACACCCCATTCTTTGGCCCGCTTCACAATCATGGCGTAGGCGGCCTC
>JAKFCK010000385.1:0-3341 GCA_036676685.1 Chitinophagaceae bacterium
ATACACTGGAGCAACGATTATATGATTCCAATGGAAACGTTGAACTGCTGCAACTCATGCGGATCCAAAAA
The DNA here is from genome assembly GCA_036676685.1 of Chitinophagaceae bacterium. GTDB lineage: Bacteria > Bacteroidota > Bacteroidia > Chitinophagales > Chitinophagaceae > Ferruginibacter. The sequence goes on from JAKFCK010000385.1 coordinate 72, forward strand.
AGCCTGGTGTATTTTGTTACGGCACTTCGCAGCAACGAGTTGCTGATGTTGAAGCTCGCCCGTACTAATTTTTTAGGGCTGAACGAAGATGAAAAGGATTTCCTGGGAGACATGATCATCGAAACATCCCAGGCATTGGAAACAGCGAATACATACACCAATATCCTCAGCAGTACGATGGACGCTTATGCAAGTATCATCAGCAATAATCAAAACGTGGTATTAAAAAGATTAAGTACCCTCACCATCTTCCTGAGTATCCCCGTCCTGATTGCCAGTATCTACGGTATGAACGTACCGCTCCCCTTCCAGGAATCTACACATGCATTCTGGATACCATCACTCATTTCCGTAATCATCTTAGGCATTGCTATTTTTAATTACTTCAGGTCTGCAAAAAAATAATTTCGATGTTCAACATAAGGATATACGGCATTCTGATCAACGAAAAAAAACAAGTGCTGGTTAGCGATGAATTTATCCGGGGTAATTATTATACCAAGTTTTGTGGTGGCGGACTGGAAAAAGGAGAAGGCACCCGTGAATGCCTGAAGAGAGAATTTATGGAAGAGATGAGCCTGGATGTAGAAATAACCGAACACCTTTATACTACGGATTTTTACCAGCAGAGTGCCTTCAACCCCGAACACCAGATCATTTCCATTTATTACCTGGTAAAACCCCTGGAAGATATTAAGGTGCCTCTGCGCACTTCTCCCTTCCAGTTTGATGAAAGGGAATTAAAAATTTATTCCGACACGGGTGAAACGGAAACCTTTCGTTTCGTGGACTGGGACGATTTTTCAGAAGAATCGGTGAGTTTACCTATTGACAAATTAGTGGCAAAACTTGTAAAAGCAACTTTATAAATGACTGACTTTTTTGCCCGGGAAATTATCCTTGAAAATCAGCGGGCCAGGTTGGAACCGCTCACTAAGGAACATTACCCGGGCCTATGGTTGGTTGCACAGCAGCGGGAAATCTGGGAGTTCACATCAGCAAAAGTGAATAACGAGGACGATTTTAAAAAATATTTTTACCAGGCAATCGAAGAAAGAAAAAATGCGCTCTCCTACCCTTTCGCCATATACGATAAACAGGCAAACCGGTACGCAGGAAGTACCCGTTTTGGTAATATCAGTTTTGAACATAAAAGACTTGAGATCGGCTGGACCTGGTATCACCCGGACCTACAAAGAACCGGATTGAACCGGGCCTGCAAATTTTTATTGCTGTGTTATGGGTTCGAAGAACTCGCGCTGAAACGCATAGAATTAAAAACAGCTTCTACAAACGATAAATCCCGCACAGCCATTGCAAAGATCGGGGCTATGCAGGAGGGTCTTTTGCGGAAACACATGATCAACGAAGATGGTAGCAGCCGGGATTCGGTACTGTTCAGTATAATTGACGAGGAATGGCCTGGAATAAAAAAGACCATTTTTGCGGGGTATTAAAAAAATTCTATCAGCCATAAGCCGGATTCTGTAACCCCTGCGTTTTAAACGCAACGGTGGCTATCATTTATCTGGCCCATACATTACTGCATGGATCTTGCTGCCTACCCTTCCCGGTATCCCGAAAGTTCGGGAGTAGTGAACGGGCCGCTCACCTTCTTCGACCGCTGAACAAATTCAACAGCAAAAGAAACCGGGATATACGTGGCATTACAGCACACAAGGTTTACCCGTAAAGATTGTTACCAACCTAAACCGTGAGCTCTTACCTCACATTTTCACCTTTCCTCCCTTGCAGGAGTAGTTATTTTCTGTGGCACTGTCTCTTCCGCCGTGATCCGCGTCTCCACGAACCCCGGCAGAGCCGGTTATTAGCCGGTGTGTTGCCCTTTGCTGTCCGGACTTTCCTCCCTGTTTTTGAAGCAGGGCGATAGCCGGCTGATAGAAATGCAAAAATAACTTATTTACGGCAGTGATCTTTTTTTATCATTCTGCCAGCCTGGGGCCAAGCCCGGCATATAAACTGTTATGCCCTGGCGTGAGCCAAATAAGCCCTTGCATTTCACGGCTATTTATTTTAAATTTATTGTAGTTCTTTAAAATCTTTAAACTTCATTGCTATGAACCTCTTACATAAAATTGAGTATTGGGGTGAACATCATCATCCCAAATGGCTTGACATTCTCCGGATAGTCCTGGGTATTTTTTTGATTTATAAAGGCATCGACTTCCTCATCAACATGGGCGATATGGTTGGACTTCTCACCACCAACCAGGTTATGTTTGGTTCGTTTAAAGTAATTATCCTGGGGCATTTTATTGTATTTGCTCATATCGTCGGCGGTGGGTTGATCGCCGTGGGATTTTATACCCGTTTTGCCTGTCTTATCCAGATACCCATTTTGCTGGGAGCCATTTTATTCGTCAATTTATCGGGGGATTTACTCAGGCCGTATTCAGAGATCATTTTATCGGTTATCGTTTTACTGCTGCTGATCTTTTTTCTTATTGTGGGTAACGGGCCATGGTCATACGAAAAGATGAGTGCTAAAGAAGGAAAGGACTACCTGAACCATGAAAGCCTGTGAAATAATGGAATAATTTATTTAAAATCATTCTGCCTGCACGTTGATTTTTACCACATTCTGATAAATCGTTTATCTTGGTTGCAAGATTCGGTTTATGCAAACAATTACCAAAAACTACCTGGGCATAGCTGCGGCCATTATATTAAGCATTGCCTTATACCTCTTTAATCCTTTTTCATTACCAGCTCCAGCCACCAAAGTGCTATCTGTGGCGGCCCTCATCATTATGTTGTGGGTCACCGATGCATTACCGATGCCGGTGGTAGCGTTATTGCCTATTATTTTATTCCCGATATTAAAAATAGCTACCATCGAGGCTACCGCGGCCCCATATGCTGACAAGATCATTTTTCTTTTTATGGGTGGATTTATGTTGGGGCTCGCCATAGAAAAATGGAACCTACATAAACGTATTGCTCTGGGTATCGTGAAAATTTCCGGCACGAGCGGTGACCGGATCATCCTGGGATTTATTATTTCTACCGGCCTTATCAGTATGTGGCTCAGTAATACAGCCACTACAATGATGATGTTTCCTATTGCCTCTTCGGTAGTGCTGGTGATGCAACAAAATTTTAAGGGTGTAGGCAATATCCGGTATTTTTCGGTCTGCATTATGTTGGCGATTGCCTACAGCAGCAACTTCGGCGGCATCGCTACGATCATCGGTACACCTCCAAACGTTGCTTATGTGGGCCAGCTTCAGCAGTATTACGGCTATAGTT
>JAKFCK010000386.1:0-13882 GCA_036676685.1 Chitinophagaceae bacterium
GAGCGGTACAGAAATACAGACTCGATCGGCAGGACTTAAGTGAATGGCTTCACCAACAAAATAACCATTATTTAAAATATTATTATGTGTCAGCATTGTGCCTTTCGGGTTACCCGTGGTGCCCGAAGTAAACTGGATATTGATGGTTTCATCAAACTGCGATTCGCTTGCAACGAGCTCTAGTTGATTGAGCTGTCTCTTGCTGGGGGGAGTGAGCAAATCGCTAAAACGATGCAAACCCGTATGCTCTTCTTCATCAATTTTAATAATATATTTCAAATGTGGCGGTCGTTCTGCCTTTAACACTTTATTTTCAGCCCCTTTAATTTCAGGTGCAATTTTCATTAGAATATCTTGATAATTGGTGCTTTTAAATTGCGATGCAATGACCAAGCCCTTACATGACACTTTATTCAACACATACTCAAGTTCATTGCTTTTATAGGCAGGGTTTAAGTTGACTAAAATAATGCCCGCTTTAAATGCAGCAAACTGAGTGATGGTCCATTCCACACAGTTCGGTGACCAAATCGCAAGTCGATCGCCTTTCTTCAAGCCCAGTTTTAGTAAACTACAGGCAAACGCATTGACCTGAGCTTGTAATTCCTTATACGTGAGTCTGACATTTTGATGCAGGCTGACAACAGCATCTTGTTCCGCATACTGCTGACAAGCCTGATCAAATTTCTCACCAATCGTCATGCCTAATAGGGGCTGACTGCTCGTTCCATAGGCATAACTTAACCGTTCTTGTGTCATCGAATCGATCTCCTTGATTCATTGTAATCTTGTTATTCAACTTTAATTGTTCTATGACTACTTCCCTTCAAACACCAAACCTTTGTGTTCACACCTGCTACTATTTTTCCTCCTGAACCTGAACTGCATTGACACAAAATTCGGCAATTTGTTTCACAAAGTAGTCTTTATGGTTTTGCTCAAACATTACACCTCGAGATGGATTTAAAGGCTCTATCACCACAAAAGTCATGGCACCGACCACACAAAGTGCTGCGGTATTTAAATCTTCAAATCCAAACTCACCGTTAATTTTCCCTGCGGCCAGTATTTCTTTGATGCTCTGTTTAATCAGCTGTTTACTGCGAAAACGTTCATGTTCTAATTCAGCATCAACTGGTTCAAACATGAGTGAATACGCAAGTTGGGGGCTATTCATGGCACGCTTCACAAACGTGGTCACCGCTTTGTCTAATTTCTGTTTTGACGAGAGCTCACTTTCAGCAATGTGGTTCAAAATTTTCACCTCATGCTGAATGGCCTCCGAAAGAACCTCAATTAACACTTGGCTTTTGTTATCGAAGTAACGATATACCAAACCACTGGAAACACCTGCACGTTCAGCAATCGCTTGAATTTGTGCGTCCTTAATCCCCCCTTGAGCAATAAGTTCACGAGCGGATTGCAAAATCGCTTGGCGATTTTGTTCCATTCGTTCTTGCATCAACGATGATCTTTTATAACTCATAATTCTATTCTCAACCAGATAAAATGAATTGTAAATCAATTTGTGAATTTTAGTTCACTTTTTTAAAAATTCGATGTATTGTAAAAATCAAGCACAACAAAAATGCTTTATCAGGAACAACAAATACAATCATAGGATGAATGAAGAAATGACCTTCCAAAGCTTAACTTTCGGTTTAGATGAAACACTCATTGCACTGCGTGATTCCGTTGCGGCGTTTTGTGCCAAAGAAATTACTCCTATTGCCCAACAAGTCGATCAGAACAACGAATTTCCGGCTCAGTTGTGGAAAAAATTTGGCGATATGGGCTTACTCGGTCTAACCGTCAGTGAAGAATATGGCGGTACAGGCCTAGGTTATTTAGCACATATCATTGCCATGCAAGAAATCTCACGTGCTTCAGCTTCGATTGGTCTTTCTTATGGTGCACATTCTAACCTATGTGTGAATCAAATTAACCGAAATGGCAGCGAGGAACAAAAACAACGTTATTTACCAAAGCTAATTTCAGGTGAGTATGTCGGAGCACTTGCCATGTCTGAACCAAACGCAGGCTCAGACGTAGTCAGCATGAAGCTCAAAGCTGAAGATTGTGGCGATCACTTTCTGTTAAATGGTTCAAAAATGTGGATCACCAATGGTGGCGATGCTGATGTGCTTGTGGTGTATGCCAAAACGGATTTGCATGCAGGCGCTAAAGGCATGACGGCTTTCCTTGTAGAAAAAGGCATGGAAGGTTTTAGTCATGGCACACATTTAGACAAGTTAGGTATGCGTGGTTCTAACACTTACCCACTCTTCTTTGACAATGTGAAAGTGCCAAAAGAAAACGTGATGGGCGGTGTAGGAAACGGCACCAAAGTACTCATGAGCGGTTTAGACTACGAACGTGCTGTTTTAAGCGCAGGTCCTTTAGGCATTATGGATGCCTGCATGGACACCGTGATTCCGTATATCCATGACCGTAAACAATTCGGTCAAGCGCTCGGCGAGTTCCAGTTGATGCAAGGTAAAATTGCCGATATGTATTCGACTTGGTTGGCATGTAAAGCATTGGTTTATGCCGTGGGTGCTGAGTGCGATAAGGCAGACCATAGCCGTAGCCTACGTAAAGATGCAGCTAGTGCAATTTTATATGCTGCGGAAAAAGCCACGTGGATGGCAGGTGAAACCATTCAGACCTTAGGTGGAAATGGCTATATCAATGAATTTTCTGCAGGCCGTCTATGGCGCGATGCAAAACTCTATGAAATTGGCGCGGGAACTTCTGAAATTCGCCGTATGTTGATTGGCCGTGAACTGTTTAATGAAACAGCTTAATCCTCCACAACAATAAAAATGACAAGGATGTTCGTGATGAATCAATTACATAGCAAGATCAATATTCGAAGTGAAGACTTCAAAACCAACCAAACCGCGATGCAAAGCTTGGTCGATGACTTAAAGCAAAAAGCAGAACAAATTGCTTTAGGCGGCGGCGAAGCGGCGCGACAAAAACATTTGGCACGCGGAAAACTGTTAGCACGTGATCGTATTGATCAGTTAATTGATGCAGGCACGGCATTCCTTGAAATTGGTCAGTTGGCAGCACAAAACGTCTATGCAGACGATGTACCTGCGGCTGGTGTCGTTGCTGGTGTAGGTCAGGTCAATGGTGTGACCTGTATGATCGTCGCCAACGATGCGACAGTGAAAGGCGGCACGTACTACCCATTGACGGTGAAAAAACACTTACGTGCTCAAGAAATTGCGGAGCAAAACCATCTGCCCTGTATTTATTTGGTGGACTCAGGCGGTGCTTATTTACCCATGCAGGACGAAGTTTTCCCTGATCGTGATCACTTTGGACGTATTTTCTATAATCAAGCCCGCATGTCGAGCATGGGAATTGCCCAAATTGCGGTGGTAATGGGCAGTTGTACAGCTGGGGGGGCATACGTACCTGCCATGTCTGATGAAACCATTATTGTGCGTAACCAAGGGACTATTTTCTTAGGTGGCCCACCGCTGGTGAAAGCAGCAACAGGTGAAGTGGTCAGCAGTGAAGACTTAGGCGGTGGTGATGTGCATACTCGCCTGTCTGGTGTAGCGGATCATTTAGCTGAGAACGACGAACATGCAATTGCCATTGCTCGTAACATCGTGGCGAACCTGAATAAAACACCACAAACGCGTGCAACAGAGATTGAAGAACCGTTATTTGATGCAACAGAACTGTATGGCATTGTGCCAAGTGATGCACGTAAACCATTCGATATTCGTGAAGTGATTGCGCGTATTGTTGATGGTTCACGTTTTGATGAATTCAAAGCTCGCTTTGGCACCACCTTAGTCACAGGTTTTGCCAAAATCTATGGCATGCCCATTGGCATTATTGCAAACAACGGTATTTTATTTTCAGAGTCTGCTCAAAAAGGGGCTCATTTTATTGAGCTCTGTACGCAGCGCAATATTCCCCTACTGTTCCTTCAAAACATTACTGGCTTTATGGTCGGTCGCCAATACGAAAATGAAGGCATTGCCAAAAATGGCTAAAAACGCTACAGATCCCGGTCTAAAAAAAGCCATTACAGATCACCTTGCACAAACACAGGAACATGTAACCAGGCTGGAAGCAGTCTTTGCTTCTATAGGCAAAAAAGCCGTGGCAAAAAAATGTGATGCCATGGAAGGTTTGATGAAAGAAGGAACCGGCATTATGGAAGAATCGAAACCAGGTGCTGTAAGAGACGCGGGCATCATTGGTGCTTCTCAAAAAGTGGAGCATTACGAAATCGCAACGTATGGTACACTGGCAGCCTTCGCTAAGGTACTAGGGCACAAAGAAGCCTTAAAAAACCTGCTGAAAACGCTGGCAGAAGAAAAAAAGGCAGATGAGTTATTAACCGGTATTGCAGATACTGCGTTGAATACTGCAGCTATGAATTAGCCTGCGCGGTTTTCAGCTACCTATATCACTTTTTCTTTATATACATCCCCCGGTAATTTTTCCCGGGGGATTTTTTATCTAACGACAATCAACGCCGGAAGAGGGCAAAGGTGGCTGATGGATGCTGAAAAAAAACAACCCCGGTCACCGGTACTTTGGAGACAACCTGCCTTCCGCGCCGCTTCCCTGCCCGGATGTTTACAATACCATAATGTAGTCGGGCAACCTCCCAAACTTGACACACAAAGGGAAGGTAGATAATTTTAAATTACTGTTTTTGAGGTAATGAACAACTTTTAGCGTTGGCACACGTTTGCAAAACGGTGGGAGCCTGGGGTACTGCTCGTCTTTGCCCCTACCAAACATATAATTAATTACTTTTACGGCTTATTCCAGACAAATAACAACTAAAACTAACCTTGAAATTTCGAAGAGACCTCCTTTTACTGACCGTATTCCTATTTGTTTCATCCCAGTTGCAGGCACAGAATATTCGCTTTAGCGGCATCATACAGGATGCACATTCAAGGGAGGCTGTGAGTTACGCCTCCATGTATTTTAAAAGATCAGGCGCGGGAAAAACTTCCGACAGTGCGGGGGTATTCCGTTTTAATATTAACCTGGTGCCAAATGATACCCTCGTGATCAGTTATGTTGGCTATGCGGTTTTTAAACTACCGGTGACAGATTCGCTGAATGACAAAAATATCCTCATACAACTGGAAAGAGCAGCCGCTACCAACAATGTAGTGGTAAGATCCAATTTCAACAGGGGCTTATTCCTGTGGAGAAAGATCATGAGTAAGAAAAAATTATATAACAGGTATAACCTTTCCAACTTCAGCTATGAAGCTTACAATAAATTAGAAATAGATATCAAGAATTTTAAAGTTGATAAAGCTAAAAGGAATTTTATTCTTAAGCCTTTTGCTTTTGTATTCGATAATATTGACAGCACTTCGGAAAAAGATCCATTCCTGCCTGCATACCTGTTGGAGAGCATCAGCGACTATGCTTACCAGAAGCATCCAAAGAAATTTTTTGAAAATATCAGGAACACCAAAACGGTAGGATCAGACAATGAAAGTTTTGCAAAACTTACCGGTGTGATGAACCAGAATATCAACATGTATGGCAACTACATCAACATAATGGATAAGGATTTCATTAGCCCGTTGCATGATAATGCAGATGCCTACTACAATTTTTCTGTGCCAGACACCCAGATTATCCAGGGCAACAAGATCTTTCACTTTGTTTTCACACCAAAACGCCCAGGGCAGAATACGTTCCGGGGAGATGCGTGGGTGCTGGGGCAAACCTTCCAGATCCAAAAAATCAACCTGTACCTGGGGAAGGATGCCAATATCAATTACCTTGACCGGATCAGCGTGTTCCAGGAATTTATCCCCATCAACGACAGTATCTATTTTTTAAACCGTGATAAATTTTTCGCGGATTTCAAAGTACTGGGCAAACAATCACTGACCTTCATCGGCAGAAAAACAACTTCTTACCGGAACATCGTTATCAGCCACGATTCCCTTACCAGCTTCTTTAAAGACCAGCATATCGAAGAAGTGGTAAAAACAGCACCAAGCGGCCTCGCTACATCCGACTCTGCATGGGCTATTTTGCGCCATGATACTTTGTCGAATAATGAAAAAGCGATCTATACCACCATCAATAAGTTAATGGCCATGCCTAAATTTCAGCGGTTGCAAACCACGTTGAAGTTTATAGGGACCGGTTATAAAAAAATCGGGAAACTTGAGATTGGCCCCTGGTTCAATTGGATCAGTGCGAATGCCTGGGAAGGAACCCGTTTCCGCTTTGACCTTGGTACCAGCACAAAATTCAGCAGGAATGTTTACCTGCACGGATACCTTGCTTACGGCACCCAGGACGAAAAGTTCAAAGGAAAAGTGGAAGCCTACTGGATCACCCGCCGCAATCCACACCGCACCAGGTTACACATCGCATGGTCGAAGGATGTGGACAATGGGATCAGCCAGCTGGGCGATGTTGGCCAGGACAATATTTTTTCCCTTGCCATAAGAAAACCGAATATTACCAGGAAGTTCCTCCAAACCGAGGACCTGCGTTTTGAGGTCTTTCATGAATTAGGCAAAGGATTTTCTACCGAGTGGTTTATCAGTAACCGAAAATATGACCCCTTGCAAAACCTGCCGGAAAAAACAAATTTCCCGGTAAAAAAGGGTGAATCGCTCAACAGTTTTGAAATTGCCGTTAAACTGAGGTTTGCCTACCTTGAACAATTTGTGGATGGGGATTTTTTCAGGTATACGCTCGGTACAAAATACCCGGTAGCAGAACTGATCGTTGCCAAAGGAATTAAATCTGTGATGAACAGTGCGTATGATTATTATAAGATCGGGGTATCGGTAAGAGACTACATGAAAATTTCACCGTACGGTTCACTATCCTATAAGGTATACGCCGCAAAGATATTTGGATCACTCCCTTTTACCTTCCTGGAAAATCATCCGGGAAATGATATATACTATTATAATTCCGGCAGTTATAACCTCATGAACCGCTTTGAATACCTGAGTGACCAATTCGCCGGGGTGAATATCGAACACAATGTGGGCTCGGGCGTTTTTCGGTATACCTCGATTACCAGGAAACTAAAATGGAGGCAATTCTGGAATGCAAAGGCCGTTTGGGGATCCCTGGGTGAAGAGAATACTGTGCTTAATAATGCGGGGGGTAATTTTAAAACCCTGAACAATGAGACTTACCTGGAAGCTGGCACAGGGATCGATAATATCTTCAAGGTTTTCCGGCTCGATTTTACATGGCGGTTATTGCCGAGGCCGCTCCCGGATAATAGCGTGTCCCGCTTTGGAGTGTTTGGAAGTTTCCAGTTCCAGTTTTAGGATCCCGCATAAACTTATTACACTTGCCAGTATTTTTTTACCAGCTACAAGCGGATTTGATAAAAGTGAACACAGGAAAAATTATCCCGCGAAGACGCCAGGCCAATATTAGTGTCCTGCGATGATTATCTTCTGTGCCCCTTGTTAGGCCAAGGTGGCTATGTCGGTTGTGGAATAAACACAATAAAAAATTACCCCACAAAGACGGTAAGCCAATGTTTGTGGCATACGATGTTCTTCTTTAGTATGCCTTTTTAATCCAGGCTTACGAATAGCAAACTTCATCCCGTCATTGAGGAAAAGTCGCGGGTATTTTGTTGCCGGCGCGCTCCTCGTCCCAGCTGATGCTCATAATATACCATCGGTTATTTTCTTTTACGAGTTCAATACTGTTAATGCCACGTTTGGTTTCAGGAGGCGTGAGCCCGGCTTTGTACTCGTAAGCGGTGAATACCTGCGCGATACTGCCAAACTCGTTCACTTTACGGCCAAGTTCTTTTTCCATAAACGAATATTTCAGGAAAAATGGTGCATTGCCCTGAATATATTGTGCGGGAGAAAATTTTCTAAGTTGACCTTTCTCATTGATGGCCGCCATGTAAGCATCGCTGTGAAAAAGGCTACGGAAACGGTTCCAATCCCTGGGCCCGGCAGGCCCCGAGATAACATCATACAAGGCTTTGATCATGCCATCTATCGTCGTTACGTCGGCCGGGCGGGCTGCGGCGGCAAAGGAAGGTGCATGGTTATTCAACCATGTATTGCGTATCTTCAGTTGTGCAGCATTAGCATCCGGCATAAATCTTAAAACGTGTTTACGTTGTTTATCCACCATTTGCAGGGGCGACTGCAGTATTTTGGTCTCCTCCTGCCCGGCTGAATTTTTACGTTTAACCTTTACCGTTAACATCTCACCCTCCTGTGCCCCGTCAAACAACTCGTCTATCCGGTCATTGATATTTGTGTAGCTCACCAAAGAGTCATTCAGGCTCACTAATATATCGCCCTCCTGGTACCCCATTTTTTTTCCGAACGTATTGATGTCCTTTACGCCTATCCTTACCCCTCCTCCCTGAACCGGGGTGGTTTGTAGCCCACCTAGTGAAAAATCCTTATAGTGTTCCAATGGAAGGTACTGTACCCCGGCCAATGCAAAATATTTTTCATAGGGAATGGGTGTGCCCCCCACCACATGTTGGTGAAAAAAAGGCAGGAGTTCAGGATAACTAAGTTTTGCAATGATAGCAAACAGGGAATCATCCTCAAAAAACTTATCCTTGCCAAAGTTGATACCCAGGTCATGTTTAAGGTTTCTGATACCATATTGGGCATTAGACAAATTCAACAATTGCAGATCGATACACGCCGAAATCAGCGCCCCCTTCATGTAGACGTTTCCATACTGTGCAGCGTGTTTACCTGCACTTTCGGTACTCAGCTCAGTAAAGGACAAACTATCATTCATTACTTCCCTGGAGTAACCGATCTTACCGGCAAGACTTTGCAGGAATTCTTCCGGGGTGATTATACCCGTCCACGCCTGCATGTGCTGTGAGGCGTATTCGGTACTACCTTCGTAGAGCCACACATGTTTGCTAAGCCTGGTCTCATTAAAATTAAACTCTTTTACCTCCCTGCTGCTGATGGTAAGCGGGGTTACAATATGAAAAAATTCATGGGCGGCGATGCTCACCCAGAAAGGCATAGATTCTTTTTCCGGGGTTTCGTCCAACGCATAAAATGAAGAGTAAGAATGTTCCCATGCCCCGGTGGTCGTTAGTTTAGGCTGCTCCCCATTGAAGTAAAAAATGAAGGCATACTTATCAACCGGCAATTTGCCGCCAAGATAATCGCGTGTACCTGCAAGCAACTTCTTCATGTGCTGCGCCAGTGATTTGGCAGTAGCCATTTTGTTGGGGGAGTACACAGCCACGAGTACGGCAGTATTTCCCACCATGATATTGGCAGTATCAGGCAGGGAATACATGATAGGAGAATCGTACAAATGATCTGCATTATTACAGGTAAAAACGTCCGTTGTTGCATTACTGCTTGCAGGCACAAGCCCGGTGGCACCGTAAAAACCGGCAGGTTTAATAAATGATAATTGAAAAGTTTTGTTCCGCATTCCATCAAAATAGCCAAACACTCCAGGCGTGTTAAGCACGAAATTTTTACCGGCTTCAAAACTGGTGCCGCACATAGGATACACCATGTTGGAGATAGTGGCGTCCCAGGTATCCTCTACACTATAAGAGATACGGTGCAAAAGCCTTGCTTTTTTAATGGTCCAGCTATTATCTCCTTGTTTGTTTACCGGGAGTGATTTACCGTCTTTATCAAATGCCCTGAGATTGTGCACATACTTACCGTAATTACTATTCATGTAAGTACCCGGCACAATTTTAGGCAGGTAAAACCTGATCTCATTTTGTTGGATAGCTGGCGTGAGCAGGTTTATGGTCAGCTGGTCATCGACAGCTTTTGTAAGATCAACAGTGTATCGATAAATATCCTGGGCGGCACAATCCACAACGGCAATCAGGCAGAAAAGACCAATCAACCGTACCCGGTTCTTTACAATTTTTATCATTTAGAGGGAATTAGGGTACAAAGAAAATTCTTTTACATTCATTTTCTATACCGTTCTTACTTTTCGTGGTGGATGAATCGAATCTTCAGTTCGCCCTTACAGCCTGTTTAAAAAATTACCAGCCTGTGCCAATTCCGGCCGGCTACGATCGCCGGCGCCGGTTATTTTGAGCAACATCCTGTAATACATAACGGCTTTTTCTTTATTCCCGGCTCGTTGTGCAGCAACTGCCGCTCCATATAATCCATTAAAACGATGTTGATTTTTGGCAAGGTCGGCTTCGTACATAACAAGCGCCCTTGCCGGCTCATTCACTTCCAGCAGCATGTCTGCAAGATATTCCCTTGCAGGGATCACTTCCCCGGGCGTCACGGGATGTTTCTCTGCTTTGTCTTCCATATCCGCAGCTTCTTCCATCATCCTGAGCGCCTCGCCCCTGTTTTCTTTTTTTAGCAACATCCAGGCTTCCCCTGTTTTGATCTTCACCTCCACCTGCCTGGCCTGGTAATCGTTCTTTTGTTTTACCAGGTCAGCATGTATCGCTTTCAGCTTGTTCATTTCAGCAAGAGCGTCAACAGTGGCTCCCGTATGTATAGCGCCCATCAAACGTGTGCTATGCACAATAGCCTTTTGCCAGGGAAAGTTTTTCCATTGTATCCCCGCATAATTGGCTTCAAGTTTCGCTGCTGCCGCCCAAAGCCGGTTTTCCAGCAGGTAACGGGAAGGTATAGCTGCAAATGCATAAGCCACTTTAAAATTCAATGGCTGCACCAGCTTCATAGATGCCACGTAGTCCAATTGGTTTTTCGCCCGGGTATTATCTCCCTGTTGCAGGTAAGCGTAAACCAGGTAATCCAGGCCGTGAAGCTCTTCGTCCCAATGGCCGGTAATGCCCGATGCTTTGGCGTAACATTGCGCATTGGAAACGGAAGCCAGGTTAGAGCGGATGGATTCATCCCAGAGGCCCAGCCGGGTAAATATATGAGATGGCATGTGCAATGCATGCGCCGAGGACGGTGCTACAGACGCATATTTTCTTGCTGCGGGTAATGCCAGTTCTGCCAGCTGGGGAGAATCATAAGCATGAATAATATAATGCACGATCCCCGGGTGATTAGGGTTACCCGGGTACAGGGAACTGAGCAAAGCACCCGCCTTTTTTTGCCTGGTAAAACTTTGATCCGTTGGGTCAGCTGCAGCGGTTAAGGCAAGCGCATAAAATATCGCAGATTCCTTATCCCCCGGGTATTTATTATATAACTTTTCCATGGCCTTCTCAAAATCGAGGCAGCGGCTCCGGTGATCTTTTTTTTGCCAATCGTGATAAAAAGCGCCGATGGCATTGATATAGTCCTTTTCTTTTTCGGATTTCTCTTGTATTGAATTGGCCAGTTTAAGCGCCTTAGTTCCTTTGATTAACTCGGCTTCTGAGGGTGGTGTCCATAGCGGGTGAAAATTGCTCATAGCTACGCCCCAGTAGGCCATTGCTGATGCCGGGTGAACATCAATGATCCGGGCAAAAACTTTCTCTGCTTCATCATACTCGAAGGAGTGCAGGAGTTTTATACCAAGGTTAAAATCTTTATTAATCTCCTCGTTTCCTGTGACCTTGAATTGCAGCTCCCCGTATTCCCCGGCACTACTTCCGCAGGAGATCACATCACCACGCTTCAGGTTAATCCCGGCGATGGCCAGTTTAGACGGCTCCGCATTGTTTTGCCTGCAGCATACGGTGAACATTAATAGCGAAAGGAAATATATCGATGTAATTAATATCTTAAACATTTGGCAGTATTAAATTATAAAAGGATAACTCATCGGATCCAGTTGGAGCTGGAAAAATAATTCGATGTTTTTTTCAAAGTGACGATCTATAAAAATACACATTAAAACAACAAATTTCCAGCTTTCACCTGGTTGATCTTGGGTTGTTTTTTATATAATCAAATGAATATAAAAGTGCCGGTAACTGGCCCTTCCAGGTACAAAAAACAGGAAAGCATCAGGATAATCCTAGCTTCCCTGTTTTATTCTAGGGCATATGTTTTAAATCAATTTTTTGATCATCTTGCTACAACACCAGGATCTTATGCGCCTCGGCAACCCCGGTTTCTTTAAAATAGATCTTTAGCGTATAGAGCCCGGGAGTTAAGCCATTAACGTGTAATTGATCGATGACTCCATTCCATTTCCGTACCTCCCTTCCCGCAGCGTTATGCAATACCAGGTTGACGGGACCGATGCCGGAGGGCAAAATTATTGTGGCTCCTCCTGCTGCAGGATTCGGGTAAATGATCACTGTTGTTTTCTCCATGTTATAATTCACCAGCCTTACTTCGCTGAAGCTGCTGTAGCCATCAAGGTCGATCTGCCGGAGCCGGTAAAACACCTGGCCCGTCCTGGTAATACCGCTTTCATCATTGAAAAAATATTCCAGGAAACTATTGCTGTTGCCGGTTACGGACCGGGAAGGGACAAAGCCGATTACCCTGTAATTTTCGCCCGGCAATTTACGTTGCACTTCGAATCCCCGGTTGTTCTGCTCAGTAGCTGTCTGCCATTGAAGCAGCACTTTGCTTTTTACCTGTTGCGCCGTAAAGGAATTGAGCTTAACGGTAAGCGGGCCGCATGCATTATCCATCGTTGCAATCGTAGTATTAGGCCGCAGCGGAACAGTTACTTCCACGATAAGTGGCAGGCTTGATGAAGGATCGCGGTTACTGTAGGGGAGATACCCCATTACAGGAGAGGTGTAAAAACCGTTAGCAGGAAGCGTGATATAATCACTCACAAAAACGATCGTATCCGTCGGATCCAGGATCCCAAAAGGTTCATTATCCAGGTGTACATCGTACTTAACACTATCTAATTGCGGGCCTGTATTTTGAATAAAGACCTGGAACTGCCTGGGTTCTGTACAGAGGATTGCACCAACCGGTCTCACTTCGTTAATTACAAGAGTAGCACCCTGGGTAGCGCAGTGTACATTTTTACCATTTTGTGCCTGGCTTGCCCAGATGTCAAATACAATAGTTTGCATGCCCGTACAGGAAGGTAATGTGAGTTTAATATTCTTAATCGTCATCCTTTCAATTAAGGTGTTATTCAGGTGCACTTTCACTACTGATAAAAAAGATTGCTGGGGCACTACATTCATTTCGTCAGGGTGATATACAACGCCGATGAACGGGCTGTCTGCATGGTTGTCGTCGATAACAATAGTAGACAAAGCATTGACAAGATCGGGAGCTTTTGGATAAGCTGCAGGATTGCTGTACATGTTGGCCCACCTGGCAAGCGGTGTATGGTAAGCGGGCTGGGTCCACATGTGGATGTAGGCAAACTTATTGCCGCTGTTCACTTCCTGCGTCCAGGAAAGATCAAATGTCACTTCGCATGTGCTGGTGTTCACTTCTATCAATCTTACTTTCAGGTCTGAAATATTACATTGAGCAACAGCAGGCTTGTAAATTGCAATGGAAAATATGACTGATAAGAAGAGTAATAACTTTTTCATAAAAATGGTTTTAAGGTTTGCAAATTTGTTTTGTAGCAAACTGCACAAAGGCAATGGGTGCACAGTGCCATTTTCTGTAAAATCCCGGGGCCCTTTAAGCCCTTGCCCGGGAGAGAAAACCTAATCAGCATCATACAACAATACTACATTCCCTCCGGCAGGATATTGCTGACGGCTGATACCAAAACAGGTGATACTCATCAATGCAATTTGTGTTAGCATCCCGGATGGAAATTAAGTAACGCCTGCCTGCAAAGCAGGAGCCGGGAGAAAGTAAATGGTTGCAAAATTTTGGGTGCTGAGTCAGTACCGGATGCAGGAACAATAAATGGTAAATAATAATTTCGGTTTCACGTACCTCAGCTAAGGTCACTACACAAGACCCTCACCTCGGTCATAATTTTGGCAATTCTCTGGTCTGTAAAATTAAGTTCTTTCAGCAAAGTTTCATTT
>JAKFCK010000387.1:0-11360 GCA_036676685.1 Chitinophagaceae bacterium
GTCAGCGTAATAAATTTTTCTTCTATGGAAGGCCTGTACCCCGGTGAATAGCGCATATGCAGATCTTCAAAATCATCTGGATCCATCGCATTATTGCGTACTTTATTCAGGAGCCGAACAAAGGAATCTTCTTTTTGCCTGAAGATCTTATCCAATTCTATTAGTAGTGGCATTTGTTCCCTGATTACCAGGCTATCGAAAAAGAAAGGAGATGCATAATATTCCTGCAGGATCTGCCACTCATGATTTTGGGCCACAGGCGGTAACTGGTAGAGATCGCCGATGCACAATAATTGAACACCACCAAATGGCGTAGCGTGATTTCTCCTGACTGATCTAAGGATCGTATCAATAGCATCCATTACATCTGCCCGTACCATACTGATCTCGTCGATTACCAGCAACTCCATCTTACGGAGCAACTGCTGGCGTTGTTTGTTGAATTTCATCTTTCCCAGCAACTCATCCTTGTTTTGCCTGGTAGGAAGAAATGGGAAAAAGGGTAGCTGGAAGAGGCTGTGAAGCGTGACGCCGCCAGCATTTATTGCTGCCACACCTGTTGGAGCAGCCACTACGATGTTTTTTGCACAGTGCTCTTTCAGGTATTTTAGAAAAGTTGTTTTCCCCGTCCCTGCTTTTCCCGTAAGGAATATATTTTCACTCGTTTCGGTGACAAAACCAAACGCTAAATCGAAGACCTCGTTTCTTTCTATTGAAAGCATCTTATTAATAATTTCGGATTTACGAATATCGAATATTGAACCCCCTATCTACATATTGGATTGATGGTTAGGTCGTACGTTCTTTATTCAATTTGTTTTTTGCTGTTCTTCCCTGTGCCGTAAAAATTGCGGTAAGTTCACTAGATTCTTTAATAAGCAGTTAGATTTTTCCTGCTTTATAATCCCGGCCTCAGCGATTAATTCAAGCCAAAAATATGACTCATCAGCCTCTTCTTCAATAATATTTAAGTTGTAAGAAAAGTCACGATTTGATTTTGCTTTTAATGCAGAACGATAATTAGCAGCCACCGACGTTGCGGACCTTACTAACTGGCGAATCAGTACACGATCTGTATCATAAGCATGAATACTTTTGCCTAATTTGATTACCCTTAAGGCAAAAGATTTTGTGCGTTGTTTAATTCAATATTTGTCATGACCTATATGATGAATTTTGATTAAAAAATATCGAATGTAATCACATACCTGCCGGCTTAGCGACCACATTCGATATCCGAAATTCATATATTCTCGATCAGGCGGCCGGCCTGGCACCCAGCATCAGCAACTCATTCACCTGTATTTCGGTAATATATTTCTTGTTGCCTTCCTTGTCGGTATAATTGCGGTTCACGAGTTTTCCTTCCACGCATACCTCCGTACCCTTAGAGAGGTATTTTTCCGCGGTTTCCGCGATAGGACCCCAGGCAACCAGGTTATGCCATTGCGTTTCGGTAACTTTTTCTCCTTTGGCATTGCGGTAGCTTTCATTTGTGGCTACTGAAAAACGTACCAGCTTTTTTCCGCTTTCTGTATTGCGTACTTCCGGTGCTTTACCTAAATTTCCAATCAGTTGAACTTTGTTTTTTAGTGCGAACATAGCTGTAAAGTTTGTGCCTTTCCTTTTCGGTCTGGCGGTTAAAGATGTTGTTTTGCTGATTTAAACATATCGTTTCATCAACATCACAAAGGAACAAAAGCCGTTCTGCCTTAATCGTACTTTAAGCAGTTATAGACGGATATAGCCGTTTGTAAACGCTTGTACTTATAACATAAAGTCTGTATCTTTTAGTAGAGATAAGCTAAACATATGACAATCAAATCCGAACCCAGGCTATGTTTGAGTTGCAACAAACCCGTAAAAGGACGCACAGATAAAAAATTCTGCGACGATTACTGCCGTAATAATTATAACAACCAATTGAAATCAACCAGCAGTAACCTGGTGAGGAACGTAAATAATGCCCTGGCAAAAAACCGGCGGATACTGGAGGGCCTTTTAAACCAGGGAGAAGAAATGGTAAAGACCACAAGAGAAAAATTGATACAGAAAGGGTTTCAGTTCAAATATATTACGCACCTGTATACCAACAAGAAAGGCAATACCTATTTTTTCTGTTATGACCTGGGATACCTGCCCCTGGAAAATGACTGGTACCTTGTGGTAAAACGCAAAGAAGAACAATAGCTGGTATATACTTTGATGTATATATTTATCTTCGTTTTAATCAGTAGAATATGAGCACACTAACCATCACCACCATTCAAACGGACCTCCACTGGGAAAATAAGGAGGCCAATTTCAGGATGTTGGAAGATAAATTCCGGAATCTCCAGGAAAGAACTGAGATCATCGTTCTCCCGGAAATGTTCAGCACGGGGTTTAGCATGAACCCTGCGGAACTGGCGGAGCCAATGGAAGGTGAAACGGTGACTTGGATGAAGGAAATGGCGGCTAAACACAGGGTTGTGCTCACCGGTAGTGTCATCATTGAAGAGGATAAAAAATATTACAACCGCCTGATCTGGATGCAACCCAACGGGCAATATGGATATTATGACAAACGCCACCGCTTCGGGTTTGCAGGTGAGGATCAGCATTATAGCGCGGGATCAAAACGACTGATTGCTTCAATAAAAGGCTGGAAAATTAATTTACAGGTGTGTTATGACCTCAGGTTTCCCGTGTGGGCGAGGCAACAGATAACAGCGGATAGCCTTCCCGGAACCGGAACAAAAAGCAGGATACCGGAATATGACCTCCTGATCTATGTAGCCAATTGGCCGGAGAGGAGGAGCCACGCTTGGAAGACCCTGTTATGTGCCAGGGCAATAGAGAACCAATGTTATGTTATTGGCGTGAACAGGGTGGGAAAAGATGGAAATGACATATACCATAGCGGCGATTCAATGGTGATAGATCCGCTGGGTGAAGTCCTTTATCACATGCCCGATGAGGAAGACAGTTTTACGATCACCCTGCAAAAGGAACACCTGGAATTAGTCAGGTCAAAATTTCCTTTCTGGAAGGATGCCGACTTTTTTGACATAGCTCATTAACTCATCTGGAGCAGCCATCCGGGATCAACGGATATCTTTCCCGTTATTGATCATTTCCTGTACTACTTTCATTTTATAATCAATCCCTTTTAACAGCGCATCATAATTAGTACCAACATAAATATCCGGGGGGATACCGGAGCCTGTCTTGGGCACATGGTTGTACTGTACGATCCTGTATAAAGGGAGCCTAACCGTATTTTTGGTGTTGGGAAGTTTTATATCCGGTATCATTATTCCGCTGTTGCCGTGCCAGCCGCCGCCGGTTTCTTCCCCCAGCAGCACAATGCCATCCTGCCCCTTTACTGTATTACAGAATAAAGCCGAGGCAGAAAAAGTAGGGCCGGCAGTAAGCACATACACTTTGCCATCATAATGATTCCGCTTTTTGGGCTGGTATACTTTTTTTTCCATCATGCCAATATGATACAGCCCGTCTTTTCTTTTTCGGCTGATGAAGAACATTTCAACATTGTTCAACCATCCCCAGCTAACATGCCTGCTATATTTTCCCAAACCCCGGGCCACAGCAAATGCTGAATCCGCAACTTTAAACGCTGACCTGGAAATGTATTTGGTGAGCAGGGTAGATGCCCAAACTTTACCACCGCCGTTGCTGCGGATATCAATCACCAGGTTTTTGATTTCTTTTTGCCTCAGCTGTCTGAACGACCTCCTGAAAAAAGGCCTTAAGTGACCATTATTAAAAGTGTTCACCGTCAAGGTCGCACTTGTTCCCAGGCTATCTACTTCAAACGAACGATATCTCGCCTGCGGGTTAATTTTTGGCCGGTCAGGTTTTTTTGGCCTTGCTCGCCTGGCAGTATTATCTTTTTTGGTAGAATCTTTTTTTGGTGTAAAAAGCGGGATCTCCGCCAATTTTTCCTGTCCTGTAGAATCCAGGTAAGCAACTCTATACTTCCTGCTCAGGCCATAAATGTTCCGGTGATAATAAGGAAAGTTTGCACTTAGCCTGATATAATTCACATTGTTGGCGTAGCCATCTTCCGGCAGGTAATCAAACATTTTGTCAATCTGCTTCTGATTTCTTATCCCGTTCACCGCAGTAACAAGCACCCCTCTTTTAAAGATGCTGTCGTTCCTGTTCAGGTTGCTTAACACAGACATTGTATCATTCCAGACTTTAAAATATAAAGGAAAAGAAGGGAGGCGCCTGTCCTTTGCCCAGCGCTGGTAGTTTTTGCTGCTTCCGATGCTGGTATGGCCACAGTGGATTTTATCTACGAGGGGGGCCAAAATATGCCAGGCAAATTGTTGCTCGGTCATACTATCGGGAATGGATTGATAATATTTATCAAAATACCAATCCATGCTGTCTTTGGTAGTATACCAGTATAGAGAGGGGTGTTTTTTCTCTAGTATATTCCGGAGCAGCGAATAGTCTGCTCTTAACTCCTCCTGCGGAAATTTTTTTGCCGGGGAATAATTTTTACTGGCCACACAGGAAAACATCAGGTTGCAGGTGACGGTAATTAAGATTGTAGTAAAAATTCTATTCATAACAAGGAACAACAATTATGAACGAAAATTAAATCTATTTATGATAACAGGCACAGGTTGTATTTTGAAATATAAAACTATTAACAGAAGTTAGTGAGCCACCAGTGCTTCCAACAGCCTATTTATATCCATCTCGTCATTGTAAACATGCGGAGATATCCTGATCACATCGCCCCTGAATGAAACATGTACATTTTTCTCTTTCAGTGCTTTCTGCACTTTGTCCGGCGAAATACCCGAAGGTGGAAGACAGCCAAAAAGATGGGGCGAACGGAAACTAACATCCTCTACCCAAAAACCCTTTTCCTGTAGAACCGGCAGCAGTGGCCGGGTGATACTACTGCAATATTCCCCGATAGCCGGGGGGCTCCATTCCAGCACTTGCGAGAGGGCCGCTTTAAGAATAGGAAGATTGATAAAATTGCTGTACTCACCCATATTGTAACGGGCTGCTTTTGGCTTATGACCGGCAACATTAGCATAATCGGACAAAGCCCTGAAGTTGTCACTGCCGATCCGGTTCAACCAGCTTTCTTCAATAGGATCGCCGTTGTCAAAATATTCACCGAGGTACATCAGCCCCGAAGTATAAGGGCCGAGTAACCATTTATAGGCAGCACAGATCACTGCGTCCACCTGGAATTTTTTCACATCAAAAGGCATAGCTCCTACGGATTGTGTGCCATCTACAATAAACAATGCGCCTACTTCCTTCGCTCTTTTTCCAATAGCTTCCAGGTCAAATACCGTCCCGTCTGCCCAATGAACCGAGGATAAATTTACGAGGGCTGTATTCCCGTCTATGACCTCCAGGATCTTCTCATTCCACTTTTTACCTCTTTCGTATGTTTCTACGGGTGGCCTCACGGTCAATAATTCCATGTTGTTTTCCTGGCTGATCTTAAGCAGCGCGTACACATCACTGGGAAATTCTTCATGTACGGTAATTATTTTTTTCCCCTGGCCGGCCTTAATATTCCTGCTTATAATACCCATCCCGTAAGAGACAGACGGCACGAGTGCGATCCGGTCTTCATCAGCATTAACTAAACGCGAAAAGAGACGCCTGATCTCGTTCGCGTCATCAAAATAGTCCTGCGGCAACACATTGAAAGGGTTTCTTTTTCTCAAAAGACCTTCAATCCCTGCCTCCTCTACCGATTTCAGCAGGGGAGACATATATGCACAATTCAGGTAGTGCGCTCCGGGTTGAAGACTGAATAAATTTTTCTTGCAATCAAGCATTGTAAATCCGTTTAAAAAAAATGGTTTAAGAAAATCCTTAAACCATTTTGTAATTTATATTTTTTGCCAGGAAAATCCTCAGGCATTTATATTGGCCTCCACAACATCTTCGGTTTCCATAAGAAAGGTCATTCCTTTTTGAGCAACATTATTTACCAGTAGTTTTAATACAGTTCCTTCACCAGACACCTGTTGAACAATTTCGAAATCATACAGCTGGTTGTTGTACCGGTATTTTATTTTCACCGAAGGCCAGTCAGCCGGCAGGCAAGGGTTGAAAATAATAGAATCACCTTCTCTTTTCAGTCCTATAAAAGATTCCAATATTAACTGGTACATCCACCCTGCAGACCCTGTGTACCATGTCCATCCGCCACGACCTTTCTGCTTCGGTTCTGCATACACATCTGCTGCGATCACATAAGGTTCTGTTTTGTAAATCGCAATTTTTTCCGGCGTATTGCCCCGGTTCAAAGGGTTGATCATCTGCAATAATTCCCAGGTCCTCTTGGTATCGTTGATCGCTGCAAAAGCCATCACCAGCCAGATGGCTGCATGGGTGTATTGCCCGCCATTTTCCCTTACACCGGGAACATAGCCCTTGATATACCCGGGGTTTAATGCCGACTTGTCGAATGGAGGATCAAATAATTGTATCATACCATCTTCTTTTCGAACCAGGTGTTCATCGGCAGACTTCATCGCCATTATTGTCCTTTCAGGGTCACCTGCGCCGGACAGTACTGACCAGCTTTGGGCAATGCTATCGATCTTGCATTCTTCATTTTTATGGGATCCCAGTGGGGTGCCATCATCAAAATATGCGCGGCGGTACCAGGCACCATCCCAGGCATTTTTCTGGATATTCAGTTGTAATTGTTTAGCGTAATGTGAGCATTTCTCTACAAACGCCTCGTCTTTTTTGAGGGTAGCGATTGTTTTGAAACGGATGAGTATATCATATAGGAAAAATGCCAGCCACACACTTTCACCCTTTCCATGATGGCCTACTTTATCCATACCGTCATTCCAGTCACCCGAGCCAATCAGGGGTAAACCATTTTCACCGAAAATAAGTGCATGCTCAATAGCTTTCACGCAATGCTCATAAAGCGTTGACGTGGCATCTGATTTCACCGGCAGGTCAAAGTAAGATTCCTCCCCAACGTTGAGCAGCCTGCCTTCCAGGAAAGGAATCACTTCGTCCAGAGCATCCAGGTCTGCCGTTACGGTAATGTACCTGCACAAAGCGAATGGCAACCACAGGTAATCATCAGAGCAGGTGGTTCTCACACCTCTTCCTGCCGGTGGATGCCACCAATGTTGTACGTCCCCTTCCCTGAATTGGCGGGATGCGCATAACATGAGTTGTTTTTTCAGCAGGTCAGGTTCAGTATGCACCAGCGAGAGCACATCCTGCAACTGGTCCCTGAACCCAAAAGCACCACCGGACTGGTAGAAACCGCTCCTTGCCCACACCCTGCAGGCCAGGGTCTGGTAATTTAACCAGCCATTGGCAAGTATATTAGTAGCAGGGTCGGGCGTTTGCACCTGCACGGCAGAAAGGGCTTTCTGCCAATATTCTTTTACCCTGGCCAAAGCTGACTGGGCAGCATTGGTACCTTCAAACCTGCGGTTGATGTTTAGTGCATCTTCCATATTTACCCCCGCGCCCAGGCGAAAAACAATCTCTTTTTCCTGGTCTTCAGCAAGTTCCACCACAACCTGTATGGCTGCACAAGGGTCCAGTGCAGCACCTGATTTTCCGGACAGGCGGGCCCGGTTCATACCATCAGGATTTGCCATGGTACCATTGCGGCCAATAAATTCCGAACGGTCCGTGGTAAAATTCCTGTTCATGTCATCCGCATCAAAAAAGGCAACCCTGCCGGCAAAACTGTTGCTGTAGGAATTCCTCGCCAGGATTGTTCCGCTTCGTACATCTACTTCAGTGATAGTATGCATCATTGACTTTGCACGCAGGTCTCCCAGTACCCATTCCATATAACCGGTTGCAGAGATCTTCCGGGAACGGTTGGAGCTATTGCGGATTTTGATCACGATGAATTTAACGGGAGCCTCTATATCCACAAACATTTTCATCTCGGATATTATTCCGTCTTCGCTGTGTTGAAAAATACTGTAACCGAATCCGTGCCTGCTGATATATGGCGAATGTCCGCGGCTCGGCAAAGGCGAAGGGGACCAGAATCTTCCGCTCTCTTCATCTCTCAAATAAAAAGCTTCGCCTTTCAGATCCCCGATAGTATCATTGTTCCAGGGTGTAAGCCGAAGTGAGTGCGCGTTTTCTACCCAGGTATAAGACTGGCCTGATTCTGAAACTATGGATCCAAATCCGGGGTTGGCCAGAACGTTGATCCACGGAGCCGGTGTGGCTTGATGTGGATTAGTGATGATCACATATTCTTTTCCGTCAGCAGAAAAACCACCCATCCCATTAAAGAATTGCAGGTCATTTGGGGGAGTGACTGCTGTAATGACTGAGGGATAAAACCTTGTCGGGCTAAAATAAGGGACGGTACTTTTTAATTTGCTTCTCCTGTTGATCTGCTCTTCCAGTGTGCCCAGGCTATCCGAGATAATAATGTGCGCAACGGTCTGGAACAGGATGCGGTCCTCGTTGGATATCTGGTCTGCAGACCGGATAAATATACCACCGGGATGCTCCCGCATGTCGCTGGAAAATCCAGGGGAAACCAGGCTTTGGATCTGGTTATGCAGCACCTGCCGGTAGCCGCCATGATCCTCGTTCCAGATCACAAGGTCAACTGTGAGCCCTTTGAGGCGCCAGTAAGTGTGCGCCTGCACCATTTGTTTTACAAGGTCAATGTTTGCAGAATCTTCGATCTGTAATAATACGATCGGGATATCGCCTGAAATGGAGTAACCCCACAGGCCGGACTGCCCGCGCTGGTTCTTTTTGATAGTCGCAAAATCTGTTCGTAAAGAAGCGTTGGCAAAAAGTATGGATGCTGCCAGGCGGGAGTATAACTGGGCATCAGCTTCTACCGCATTGATCTGGCGCAAGATGACCTGGCTATGTGTCCATGCAAGTTCCAACACCCTGTTGGTAAGGTTACGATCCTGGTATTTATCAATAAGCCCGTTACAAACTTCCCGGGTTTCTGCCACGCCAAAGATCAGGTCCAATATCGCTGTTTCCTGCGGTTCAATCACGATCCGGTATTGGATGGACACCACCGGGTCCAGCACAGAACCGTTTGTGCCAGACAGCGCTTCTTTCTGCTGCATTACTTTTGGCTGGTTGATCGTAAAGCCCCTGCCAATAAATTTGGAACGGTCGGTTTCGTAAGAAATGTTTTTGATCTCTGCATCATGAACTTTCATCAGGTGGAACATCCACGGGGTTTGCTCTTCGGCAGACCGTGGCCGGCGTGTACAGATAATACTATGGCGGGGTTGGTTCACGGAGGTCTGCACAAAAAGATTGCTGAAGGCCGGGTGTGCTTCATCTGCTGCCGACGTATTCAATACGATTTCCGCGTAACTGGTTATTTCTATGGTTCTTCTTTTGCGGGAGCGGTTGATGATATGAATTCTTCTTAATTCGATATCATCCTCGGGGGAAACCACTATCTCTGTGTGGGTTTCCATCGAAAAATCCCTCCGCCTGAATTCTGCCCGGCCCTGCGAGAATACTGCTTCGTAGTTATCTCCTTCCTGCAGGGATGGCTGGTAAGCTGTGGACCAGAAAGCATCGGTATCCATGTCCCGTATAAAACAATAGCTGCCCCAGTTATCGCAGGTACTGTCTTCGCGCCAGCGGGTGAGGGATAAATTCTTCCAACGACTGTATCCACCGCCGGAGTTGGTGACCATCACGTGATATCTTCCGTTTGATAAGAGTTGTACTTCCGGAACGGGTGTGTGAGGTGTATTGATTACACGCATAAAACTATCATAAGCAGGCATTACATTAATGTCCCCTTCATGCACACTTGGAGAATAGAAATTGGTGATGCGCGGTATTCTTTCCTGCAGCAGCAAAAGCGTTGCTTTTACCTGCACGTCCGCCTGAAATCTTTGCTGCATAGGTTGATCAAAAAGCAGGTAGGCGAGCGATAAAAAACTCATCCCCTGGTGGTGGGCCATAAAAGATTTTACTACGTGGCTGGTCTGCCGCCGCAGTAAACGTGAACTCGTGAAATCAATGGCTTCATAAAAACCATATTTACCTTCAAAACCGGCCTCCTTCATTTCCTGCAGGTTGTCGTACGAATCCTGGGGAGCGACCATCAACGACATAATCGTTGCATAAGGTGATATCACCAGGTCTTCGCCTAATCCACGTTTGAAACCCAGACCCGGAACCCCAAATGCCTTATATTGATAGTTAAGATGGGCATCCACCATATTGTAACCCGACTCGGAAATACCCCATGGCACATTTCTTTTTTTACCATAATCCACGTGTTTTTGCACGACGGCCTTATAAGTCTGGTCCAGCAAAGTGTTGTCATAAGTTGGCATCACGAGCAAAGGCATCAGGTATTCAAACATGGAACCGCTCCAGGAGAGTAATATGGGCGTGGTGCGAAGATTTGTTAACTGTCGACCGAGCGCGAACCAGCTTTCCTGCGGCAACTTACCTTGCGCAATGGCCACAAAAGTGGTAAGCCTTGCTTCGGAAGCAAGCAGGTCATAGTAACTATTATCTCTCCGGTGTTCTTCGGCATTATATCCTATTGTTAAAAGATGCTGATGTTTATCATACAGGAAATCATATTCAATGTCTGCCAGGGTCGTGCATCGGGCGGCCAGTTGATCCAGCGTCAGCATGATTTGTTTTCCCCTGCGACTAGCTTCGGTTATGCCTGCACGGAATTGGTGCAACCATTCATTTTCCGCAGGTGTATTTTCGGGGGAATAGGAGTTCACTATTTTTTGCAACAGGCATTGCTCAATTTTGGCCAGTTGGTTGATTGTAGGAATAGCGGGTAATTCCGGGATAAGGTCATTGAATTTTTCCGGTGTGGGTGGTAACAATAACCATGGCACCCATGCAGCAATTTCATTTTTAATAGCTGACATCTGCGCCAGTATCTTTTGGGCCCAGTCATCATCTTCATTTTCGGGTTCCAGGTCCATTTCGATAAGGATCTCATTAAGCGAAGCCTGCAGAAGGTCCAGGTATTCATAAACCGCTTTTATATTTTCGGAATGTTCTGAATAACTACGGGTAAGATCACTCAAAAAGTCTTTTAATAATTCCTTTTCTTTCGTTTTTTCTATCAGGATCCGGATACCATCGGCAATTCCTTCGAAATTATTATCGGTGAATATCTTTTGGTCGGCCAGTCCCAACAATCCCTGTTGCATGGTAATAAGATGGCCCACGAGGTTACCACTATCAACGGTAGAAATATACCTGGGCGACAGGGGCTCCAGCGTCTGTGTGTCATACCAATTGTAAAAGTGGCCACGAAAACGATCCATTTTAGTCATGGTATTCAGTGTGTGGCTGGTTCGGTCGATCGCCTGGCCAATACT
>JAKFCK010000388.1:0-6582 GCA_036676685.1 Chitinophagaceae bacterium
AAATTTGATAAAAAAGTTATAGTTGCGGTTAACGGTAAACGTTATGAAGGCTGTGGCCAATACCTTTTTGATGCGGCCCTGGATGGTAAATGGATCCTGGAAAAAATAAACAACAAGACCCTGTCAGCTTCAGATTTTTCCAAAGGACTGCCCGAATTTATTTTTGAGCTTGCAAAAAAAAGGGTGTCCGGCCATGATGGCTGTAATACGGTAAGCAGTACGATGGAGGTACTGGGCGCAAAAATTAAATTCAACCCATTCCTCTCCACCAAAATAGCCTGTCCGAATATCAAGGCAGAAAATAATTTCCTTCACTTACTCAGCAATCAAACCATCGATTATTATTTTAAAGACGGGCAATTGTTTTTTTATTTGCCGGATGATAGCATCGTGGTGTTTAAGAAGGCCAATGGTCCATAGCCCATGGACCAATACCCATTGCATGGGTCCCCGGGTTATTAGTGCCCGCTATTTTACATTGCAGAGTCATTATTCATACCTCATATCACAAGCCATCATTCGTCATCGAACATTCATAACTCATCACCCATCATTCATAATCCACCAATCGACTATGGACTACTCCCCACTCAACGTCCTTAACTCAACTTTACTCACCGGGTGATGCTTTACCGGGAAATTGCATGAACTGGCGATAAAACATATTTCATGTGCCTGATGGTGCAGTTCACTGGCCCTGGTGATCATCGAGGAATGCGCAACGGTAACATGAGGATGTAACATAACTTCAGTGAATTTTCCCCCCTGCTCATTTTCTTCCATAGTGCCTGTGGCGAGGTCGCTGTAAGCAGTCACGATGATACCATTATCCGCACAAAGGTGCAGGTAACAAAGCATGTGGCAGGAGGATAAAGAGGCCAGGAACAACTCCTCCGGGTTATAGCGCGTGTTATCTCCCCGGAACGAAGGATCCGATGAAAGCAATATTTCTGGCTTGTGGTGACCATTCAGGCTATGGCTGCGGTCATAAGCCTGGTAGTTAGCCGTTCCTTCTCCTTTGTTGCCAGTCCAGGTAATTGACGATTTGTAATGGTGTTGCTTGTTCATAATGATCAGGTTTATTTTTTTAAATAAGAAACAATCGGTTTTTCGTTGATAAAAACATTTTCCAGCACGGCATCTCCACTTTTTACTTTTACCAGGGCATAAGTTATATTGTTGGTATCTGCCAGGGACCTGTTATAAACTTTTTCAGCGCTCCCGGCCTTGCTTTCTTCCATATAAAAACGATCAAAAGGCCATTCGATATAGACTGTTCCCATACCCTCAGTGCCTAAGTAGTTCACCTTTGCTTTTATAAAATCAATTCCTTTGCCTGGATGTTTTTTATGCAGTGAATGTATTCTTGCATATCCCCCACTGTCCTCGCTTAATTGTGCAAATACCTGTTCACCCGGCAACCATTTAATGCGCTCTTTTTGCGCGTAACTATTATCCCTGAAATTAAGGATAATATACTTACCGCGAAAGGGATCATTGGGATCCACCGGTGCTGCACGAAACTTAAAAGATTTGCCGGATCGCATTACGTCCTCCCTGTTCCATATCATTGCTGCGGGAGTCCAAAGCTGCAGCAGCACCAGCAGCCCGAAAGCAATCAATATGATCTTTTTATTGTTCATATTGTTTCCTTTTTTTCATTAATAAACTGTTGGCAAAAAAGAAACCCGCGCCCACCCCTACAAACATCAACCCCCGCAGAACGAAAGAAAGATCTGTATCAAAAAAGCGGCAGAGCACAAGTACGGTGATGATCAGTAACCCATAATTCAGTATGCCAAGATGATTTATTTCCAGTCCCCGGCGGATGATAAATATTCCAACCGCCAATACCAGCAGGTTCATGAGGATGGCGCCCAAAGCAGGTGCGCCAATGCCGATAAAAAAAATGCCGGTAAAAACTAAAAAGATAAAAACAAGGGGATTGATCTTTTGCCCGGCGTTTTTCACCAGGTATAAAAAGAGCAACCCCGCTGCCATCAAAAACGTCAAAATAATGGCCAGCAACATGCCTGGTGAAAACCCTTTTAACCCATCCGAAAAAGTTGTCCAGAAATCACGGAAACTTGCTGCGATCAAAAGGATAATTGTACCCACCGAACCGATCAGGGAATACCCATTCACCGCCATTCTTTCAGAGGGAAAAACGCCTAAATTATCCGCAAGGTAAAATGCAGCAAACAGGCTTATGTAGGCCAGGGTCATGTATTCTTCCTGAGGGCCGGAAAGGGTGCCAAGGCAAATCGTTAACGACAAGGGTACCACCCAGTGATGAAAAAAAGTAAAATTGCTTAAAGGCTTTTTAATCGCGAGCAGCAGGTAATGCGGTAACAGTAGCAGCAATAGCCACCAGTAATGCTGTAAGTCGGCGGCCTTGTATCCATAACCGTCTTGAACAGCATACATAGTGATGCCTGCCAGGTAAAGCAGCGAGGCCATCGACGAAGGCATAATGTAAATCAGGGGGAAACAAAGCAACATCCAGGTGAATAAAAAGCTGCCCATGTTGCCCGGGATATTATACACCTGGGCCACCAGCGCGATGGAGGCTCCCACAGCAAAAAATAAAAATGTTGCGGAACTTTCTTTCCAAACCTGGTTGCCAGGTTTTTTCAGCAGGCAATAAACGCAAAGGATCTGCCCAATGATCATCGGGGCAAAAGACAAGCCCACTTTTAATGGCCGGCTCATTTCATCCCAGTTGTGCGCAACAATCAAGATGATCCCGAGTCCCACAAGTATCGCACCGATGATCCCGAATACCAGGTTCATCCGTTGTGGACGATTTCTATCTTTTTCCCGGTAATACCCGCGTATTTTTTCGGATGCGTCCTCTGAAAGAAGGCCCGCTTTAATTAATTCAGGTAATGCGTCTAAAACATGTCGGGACATATAAGTTTTTGATAATAGTTCATAGTTAATTATTCATAGGCGTTCTACCAGATAGCTATTACTGTTTCAGTTTATCTTAAAACTGTGTTCCGGAAACCCGCAACCCTTAACTCTTAATTCTTAATTCAAAACTCATAATTCATAACTCGTAATTCATTCACATCCCTCCTTCACCGCTACCCCATCAATAAACACCCCGCAAACTTTGGTAAGGTATTCAAAAGGATCACCATTAAATAATACAAGGTCGGCATCTTTACCTTTCTCAATACTGCCCACTTTTTTCTCAATACCCAGCAGCTTTGCGGGATTTAAGGTAATTGATTTTAGCGCATCATCAAAGGACAAACCGTGTACCATGGCCTGGCCAGCTTCGAACAAAATGACCCTCGTTTTTGGAACATATGCTTCAAAGCCGCTTTCTATACTCACCGGGATGCCGGCTGCCGTAAGGATCGCTGCACTCTCGCGGTTCATGTTCACCATATCACCGCTATTGCGGGCCATCGTGGCGTGTAAAACAATTTCTGCCCTGGCCCTTTTTATCTCCGGTACCAGGCGGTAAGCTTCGGCTGCGCCGTCTATCACGAGTTTAAGGTTAAATTCTTTTGCCAGCCGGATAGCGCTCATGATATCGGTGCTGCTGTTGGCCGTGATCATAGCTTTGATCTCTCCCTTTAGCAACTTCACCAGCACTTCCATTTTCAGGTCGGTGGCGGGCCTTTTGCTGCTGTCTTTATCCCCTTGTTTTTTCTGGTAGCCCTGTGTTTTTATCAACTCAGTCCTGATCATGGCCACCTGTTTGGCGCTGGTACCAGGTGAAGTAAAATTACTTTCCACGGAGGGGCCAAGTGTCATGGCAAGCATGCAGAGTGGTTCGATGGTCACCGTTTCCACCGTTCCAATTTTTGTTTTAGCGATCATCGTCTGGCCACTCACCAGTGCACCAATACCGTGGCCTGTATGTATGGTTGTGACCCCGTAATCCCGCACCACTTTTATGAGCGACTCATCCGGGTTGTAGGCATCAATAGCCCGGAGATCGGGTTGCAGCGGGCTTGATTTTTCCAGTTGGTCCTGGTCGGTTGGAATATTCATGGCTCCCGAGATGCCCACCAGGGTGCGTGCATCTACAAAACCCGGTGTAAGCACTTTTGTTTCATAAACCTTGTACCCTACGGGAATTGTAAGGCCTGCGCCTACGTTTTCTATTTTACCATTCTTAACCAGCACAACCCCATTACGGATAGGGCTACCCGAAACCGTATACACTGTTTCGGCTTTGATAGCTACCTGTGCTTTTCCAGTAGCTGAAGAAAAAATAAAAAATGCTATGATGAGTTTTTTCATTGATGAAAATATTTTGAATAAATAAAAGGCCTTTACCGCGGAGAAGGGAGAAGAAGGGGTTCGCAGGGATTTCTATTTAACTTTATTTCTTACGCAAACCTTCCTTTTTACTCTTTTGCTGCGGGGAGTAATATTTTACTGCTCCCCCCCATCCTGCACATGATGGTGAAACTCTCCCCGGATCGGTGAGTACACGTCGTAACCACCGATTAAGAAAGCCCTGTCTTTTGGGTTGCTGATATCCCAGCGTTTATTTCCTTCCACCCAGGTTTGCTCCACTTTTGTGTAGACACTAAAGGGATCTCCGCTAAGGATGATAAAGTCAGCATCCTTACCTTTTTCCAGGGACCCTACCCTGCTGCCCAGGTCCATCATGCGGGCACCCGCCAGCGTCAGTCCTTCCAGGGCTTTTTCCTTACTCATCCCTTCCCTCACCATCAATGCAGCAGAACGAATAAATAACCTTGAATCTGTTATACCATCATCTGTATGAAAACCTACGGCCGCACCGGCTTTTTCCAAAGCGGCACCGGTGGATAGTGATAAATTCATAGCTTCCATTTTTCCGCCCGGCACATCAATACTTATGATAGATGAGGCAAGCCCCGCAGCAGCGATCTCGTTAGGTATTTTCCAACCTTCACTCACGTGGTGCAGCACGGGTTTAAAACCAAATTCCTTCCCTATACGGATAGCCGTGAGCACATCATTAGCTTTGTGGGTGTGAAAATGGACTACCCGTTTGCCGGTAAGTACTTCCACGAGAGGTTCCATGCGCAGGTCCCTTACAGGCATTTTTGCAGCATCATTTCCTGCCCGGTCAATTTTCTTTTTGTATTCTACGGCTTTTGTAAAAAGATCCCTGGCCATCGCCGCACTCCTCGCTCTCGTACCAGGGAAAACGCCTGCAGCTGCGCGCATCGGGTTTGTGCCATTGGCCATCTTTAATCCCCCATACACGCCCTTTTCATTCGTCAGCAGCAGGTCCTCTACCACCCGGGCTTCCCGCATTTTTATGTAAATAGTTTGCCCGCTCATCAGGTGTCCGCTCCCCGGCATTACGTTGATCGTGGTAATCCCCCCGGCCAGCGCTTTCTTAAATCCATCGCTGGTAGGATTTACCGCATCCATTGCGCGGGCATCGGGATTCAATGCGGCTGAAGCATCTCCACCATCAGGGCCACCGAGGTGTGAGTGGCTGTCAACCAGGCCCGGCAGGATCACTTTCCCTGTTACATCCACAACGGTAGCACCGGACGGAATGCCAATTGATGCAGGACCGACACTAATTATTTTGCCTTTGTGTACTACAAGCGTTCCATTAGTGATGGGTGCACCGGCTATAGGATAGATCAGCGCACCCTTAAAAACTACCGGGTTTTCCTGGGCCATTGCAGCAGTAAAAAACAGCAGGAAAAGTGCCGTTAAATTTCGTTTGAACATTACAGTTATTTTAGTGACGGAAAAGGTAATTAAAAAACAGGTCGCTGGTTCTGAAAGCCGAAAATATTTTCAGGGGGTGGCAATTCCGGTCATCTAAAATGGAGGGTAAACAAAACAAAAGATTTGTATCTTTCTCCTATACCAATCCAAAAAACATCGCAGCATATGAAAAAATATTCGATTGAAATCAAGTGGGCAATCATTTTCCTGGTAATGGGCCTGGCCTGGATGCTGATTGAGAAAATGGCAGGTTTACACAGTACGCAGATCAGCAAACACGCCATCTTTACCAACTTTATTGCCATACCCGCCATCATTGTCTATGTGCTGGCTTTGCTGGACAAAAAGAAAAACTATTACCAGGGCCGCATGACTTATAAACAGGGATTTGTCTCCGGGCTTGTCATCACCCTTATTGTTACCCTGCTGAGCCCGCTTACGCAATACATCACTTCTACATGGATAACACCGGAATATTTCCCGAATATTATTAATTATTCTGTAAGCAACGGAAAGATGACCCCCGCAGAAGCCGAATCCTATTATAACCTCAAAAGTTATATCATACAGGGGCTTATCGGTGCTCCCATTATGGGATTGATCACCACCGCTATCGTGGCCTTATTCACGAAAAGTAAAAGCGACACTGCCCCGGTGGAGCGGTAAAATATTTTTTATGATCTACCGGGAAGCTATTATCGCGGATATACCGCAAATACAAGTAGTCAGAAATCTCGTTAAAGAAAACAGGTTATCTGATCCCTCGCTGGTGACGGATGAAAGCTGCCGGCAATTCCTTACAGTAAGGGGTAAAGGCTGGGTCTGTATTATCGGCAACCGGGTTGCCGGTTTTGCTATCGCAGATCTGGAGGATCA
>JAKFCK010000389.1:0-4843 GCA_036676685.1 Chitinophagaceae bacterium
TATGCTTTTTTTGTATTGATAAATGCCGCCACGCGGCCAATGCAGGTTCCGCTTTCATCCACCAGTATCCAGCGGGTGCAGCTGCCATGATTGAAAAAATTGTTTAATTCCGGGTTAAATACCGCCTCAATATCACTATGCAGGGGCTCGATCCAATGGGGATCATTTTTATACAATCTTGCGGTCAGCCCTATAAATTCCTTTGCTGTTCCTGGGGTGCTTACTTCCGTGATGCGCATGAAATAAACTTTTTTTACCATTTTTCCTCCTCCGGAATATTGGTTGGTGGCTTAAATTGTTCTCTCGATCTTATTTTTTGTTCCTGGCGTTCAATCATTAAATGGGCAATGAGTTCACCTGCATTAGCGTCTTTTTGGGTGGCCAGCAAAGTCCTCACTTTTTTTTCATTCACATCCATCCGGTACAACAACGTAATCAGATAGTCGAAATCATGGATCACAAGGTCATTGATATAACCAGCCAGCTGCTTAAAAAATTGTTCGTTTTTTATTTCGGCAATAGCCGTTGCGCTGATCAACCGCTGTGTAACAGCGTGGTTACGCTCAGGCTTCATCGGTATTATTTATTTTGGAAAAACCGCTTATAAAAAACAGGTAATTGAAGATCAATTCAGATACAAAAGCTGAAATGAAGGCCCTGGAAAAATAATCACTCCAAGGTTTTCCCCCCTCATCACCCCATACCGCTTCAAACAACACATATAGCATAAGGAAACAGGTAAAAAAAAGTATGAAATGGATGATGTATTTTATCCAGGTTGGCTGTTTTGCAAACCATTTTTTCATAACGGGTAATTTTTATTTATAAAACTAACTAAAAAAAATCCACAGTTCTAATACAAAAGTCAATTTAACTCCTTGTATATCTACTGGAACTTTTCCAACACCCCAAGGCCAAACAAAGCAAAGTCATAGCGGCAGGGATCCCTGGGATTCATCTCCTTTAGTGCGCTGGTAAGTTCCAAAGCAGCCTCCCAATCATTGGTTTTTCGTTCCAGCAGGTTAAATTGTCTTGCTACCCGTGCCACATGCAGGTCCAGTGGAATTACAAGCTGCGCAGGCGAGATATTTTTCCATAACCCAAGGTCCACCCCATTGTTATCAGACCTTACCATCCATCGCAGGAACATGTTGATGCGTTTACAAGCAGATTTTCTTTGGGGAGAAGCGATATGTTTCAGCGTTCTTTTGGGCACATGGTCCAATGAAAAAAAATACCGGTAAAAACCATCCAACGCATTTTCTACATTTTCGTCGGTCTTGCCCATCCCCATCGTAAAGGCAGATTCAAGGGAAAGATGTGACTGGTAATGTGCTTTAAAGAAGGAAACAAAATACAACAGGTCGGTAGGGGTGAAAGTCCGGTGCTTAAAAAACAAAAGTCCCCTCAGGTCATTATCCGCATGATTGGTGCAAAAATCATGGGGAGCATTATCCATCAGCTGCATCAGCTCCCGGCTTTTTTTAATGATGGTGGTGCGGCTGCCCCAGGCAAAAATAGCCGCAAAAAAACCGGCGATCTCTATGTCCTGCTTTTTGGTAAAGGAATGCGGAATACATACCGGGTCATTCTTTATAAAAAAAGGCTGATTGTATGCATCAACCTTTTTATCCAGGAAATCTTTTAAATCCTTCTTCATATTTTTTCACTAAAGTCGGCCCAGTGCCTGTTCCAGGTCATCTACCAGGTCAGCGGCATCCTCTATGCCTACACTAAGCCTGATCAACCCGTCACTAAGCCCGTTTTTTATTCTCTCTTCCCTGGGTATGCTGGCATGGGTCATACTCGAAGGATGATTGATCAGCGACTCTACCCCACCCAAACTTTCGGCTAGTGAAAAGAGTTTGGTAGAGGACAATACTATAGTGGCGGCTTCTACTGTATCATCCACAAGCGTGAAACTCATCATACCCCCAAAACCCCGCATCTGCCTTTTGGCAATATCATAATTATGATGATCTTCAAAACCGCACCAGTATACCCGTTTTACTTTCGGGTGGTTCCGCAGGAACTGCGCAATGATGGTTCCATTCTCACAATGTTGCTTCATGCGTACGTGAAGGGTTTTAATCCCGCGAAGCACAAGGAAACAGTCCATCGGTCCAGGTACAGCACCACAACTTTTCTGGATAAAATATAATTGCTCCCTGAGTTCTGCATCATTCATGATCAAAGCACCCTGGATCACATCACTATGACCACCAAGATATTTGGTGGAAGAATGCATAATGATATCTGCGCCCATATCCAACGGATTTTGAAGGTAGGGCGATGCAAAAGTATTATCCACGCAAAGCCAGGCGCCGGCTGCTTTTGATATAACAGCCACCGCCGCAATATCTGTAATGTTCATCAATGGATTGGTTGGTGTTTCAATCCAGATAAGTTTTGTTTTGGTAGTTACTGCGGCCTTTATATTTTCTGTATCGGTGGTGTCTACATAGATGAACCTGATACCGTATTTGGCAAAAATCCTGGTGAATAACCGGTAGGTGCCGCCATACATATCGTTTGCAGCTATCACTTCGTCACCCGGGTTCAATAATTTAATCACGGCATCGGTGGCCGCTACTCCGCTGCTGAAGGCCAGGCCAAACCGGCCATTCTCCAGCACGGCAAGCGCTTCTTCCAAAGCTTTGCGTGTAGGGTTCTGGCTACGGGCATATTCAAATCCTTTATGCACACCGGGTGCAGTTTGCACATAAGTAGAGGTTTGGTATATAGGCGTCATAATTGCGCCTGTACTGGGATCGGGCTCAGCCCCTGCATGGATGATGCGGGTGGCCAGTTTTTTTTTATTCAGGTCAGGAATACTCATAGTAAGTCGTATTTTTTCGAGCTGCAAAAATACTTATAAATACAGGTCTGGAAGAATTTTATTGTTCGAACATACGGGCCACGCAAAGGTATCGCCAGTCGTTATTAAAGGCTTCATGGGCATGAAGTGGGATCACTTTTTTATTTAATACCTGCGGCTTAAGGAGGTTTTCCTGAACCAGTTTCTTTTTCGCTTCCTGTATATAATCCACTAATAACGGGTCAGACATCCATTGTTTCTGCGGTGGTTCATATCCTGTTTTATCCGTGCGCCATAACACGGAAGGGGGGACTCTTTCGTCCATGGCCTGTCTCAGGATCCATTTGGTGTAGCCGTTCCTGATCTTATAGCGTGAAGGCAGGGAAAATATGAACTGCACCAACTGTGCATTTAAAAACGGCAACCTTACTTCTACTCCATGAGCCATACTGCTTCGGTCGGCAAAACGAAGCAATTCCTCCAGGCCATTTTCCATCGTATTAAAATACAGGATATCGTTTAGTTTGTTCACAATGGGTTTATGAATGCCTTCCCACTCCCTGCCTTTTAGATAACCCAGCAGGTGCTTGCTCACATCCCCGTTGCCAGCGATCAGCTGGTATTCTCTTTTTTCCAACGCGATCGAAGTATGCGAAGGCAACAAACTGGCCAAAACATTTTTAATGCCCCATTGCATACGCATATTGTGGGAGGCAAATAATT
The DNA here is from genome assembly GCA_036676685.1 of Chitinophagaceae bacterium. GTDB lineage: Bacteria > Bacteroidota > Bacteroidia > Chitinophagales > Chitinophagaceae > Ferruginibacter. The sequence continues at coordinate 3,542 of JAKFCK010000389.1, forward strand.
TTCTTTCCCTTGCTGCCTCGGAAAACCTGTTCTTACTCACCAGTTCCTGTATATACCAGTGCAGGTATTTATGATACCCGGCCAGCACTTCATCTGCCCCCTGCCCATCCAACAACACTTTTACATCATGAAAAGATGCCAGTTCAAAAACTTTATATTGGGCATAAATGCTGGAGGATGGAAATGGCTCTTCCTGGTGATAACACAATTTTTCAAAATCCCTGACCATCTGGTCGCCCGAGGGAGCAATAGTAAAATTTTCAAAAGAAAAATGATCGGCCATGGATTTAATGTAGGGCTGCTCATTTTTTTCGAACCCGGGAAAAATAGCGGAAAAGGTCTTGAACTGGCCTTCCGTCTTTTTTTTATTCAGCTCCTTCATTATACATGCCGCAATACTGCTGCTATCCAGGCCGCCACTTAGGCTGGAACCGATAGTTACATCGCTTCGCATTCTTTTGCAAACCGAATCCTGCAACAAATTACTGAATTGGCTGATCGCGTGCGGTTCCGCTATTTTCAGCACGGTTTGTTTATCCAGGTCCCAATAATTAAGGATCGAAAACTTCCCGCTGTTGCCGTCCAGTAATAAATAATGTGCCGGTAAAAGCGAAGAAATATTGGAGAAAAATGTCTGGGACTTATCGCCGGAATTCTGTACATACCCAAGGGTAAGGTAGTTGAGCAGCATTTTATTGTCAATGCTCCGTGACACGCCGGCTGCCCATAATGCCTTCATCTCACTGGCAAATGCAAACAATCCATTCTCCTGGTAATAGTAGAAAGGTTTTTCACCGAACCGGTCCCTGGCTGCAAATAATTGCTGAAGTTTTTCATCCCAGATCGCAAAGGCAAACATGCCGTCAAAATATTGCAGGCATTTCACGCCGTAAAAATCATAAGCGGCCAAAATTACTTCCGTATCGCTGGAGGAATTAAAATCATAACCCACCCTGCTGAGCTCCCTTTTTAATTCTATGAAATTGTATATCGTGTCGAAGTCGTAAATGAAATGTGAACATCGATCACGGATTCAATTTTGAGACTTTATAAGAATGATTTATGCAGAATGTCTAAAAAATAAGTCATGTATTGAGTAGGACAGGGTATAAGGAGAACGTAACTATGTCTGATTCTATTTTCAATTCGCCCCGTATTGTCAATGATCTGGTGTATAAGACGCTGATTGAATCAACACTTGCTATTCCTTGGAGTATTGATTGGGAAACTAAAACGTTTAGTTATATTGGCCCACAAATTGAAAAAGTGTTGGGTTGGAAGCAAGACTCGTGGAGAACAGTC
>JAKFCK010000390.1:0-6707 GCA_036676685.1 Chitinophagaceae bacterium
CCATCACCTGCTGCAGCCGGACAGCCTCCATGTTTAAAGCCGCATCTTTTACAACAATGGTTTTGCATTCGTACAATGGAAAAAATGTTTTTCCCCAAACCAGTTGCTGCGGCGCAGGAATTATTGCAGGGTTTTGTTGCAGGCCATATACATACGGGTACACGAGGTGCTTCCACAGCAGGTAACCTTCACCGGTAAGATGCAGGCCATCATTGGTTAATTCCTCTTTAAGCAATCCCTCCTTATTACTGAATGCGGTGTGCAGGTCTACATACGTGTAGCCCTTGCTATAAGCGGCGGACTGCAGGGTGGCATTAAGTTTTTTTATCTTTTCAACATTAGCCGTATGACCGGCAAACTTTCCAAAACTTTTATTGACCGGTAAAATACTTTGTACAAATAGTTGCGTGGAAGGCGACTGGCGTTCCAGGTAATCGGAAATGATATAAATGTTTTTCATCACCGAATCGGGTGAAATATTCCTGGCCAGGTCGTTGGTGCCAATGAGCAGGAATACCTTAGCCGGTTTCCCCGCAGCCATTTCGGGAAGACGAAAAATAATGCCGGCAGTAATATCGCCACTGATGCCGCGGTTTTTTATGTTTTTGTCCTCAAAAAGCTCGGACCACTCCCCGCCATCGGTAATGCTGTTGCCTGCAAAGATGACATCGTCCTTACTTTGCGGCATAGCAGCAAACAAGCTCGCCCGCTGATGGTAGTAGGTATTAAATATGGAATCAGGATAAACCGGAAGACCCTGCTGCCCCCTGGATTGGCAAAAAACAAGCATTACAAAAAAACCAACAAGCACACTTTTAAACATCAGCTTACAATTTGAATTTTGAAGGGAAAAGATAGAACATTCCCCCGTGACAGTCTTCCTGAAGTTTGCTAAAACTGCTGTGCAACCGGTTGTTTTTAAGATTTACCGGGCCGGTGAAATAGCTATTTTTACAGGGTGGTAAATTAAAGCCCCCTATTGACAATGCCTGGTAAAATTTTCTGTTTATTTCTACTGTTCATAGTGGCCAACAGGGCAGAAGCCCAGCACCCCAACATCGTTTTTATTTTGGCAGATGATATGGGATATGGGGACCTGGGTTGTTATGGGCAGCAGCTCATCAAAACACCAAACATAAACAAGTTGGCAAAGGAAGGTAAACGCTTCACGGATTTTTATGCGGGGAGTACGGTGTGCGCCCCATCCAGGGCCAGTTTGATGACGGGTCAACATACCGGTCATGTTTCCGTGAGGGGGAACGGGGAAGTACCCCTATCCGTTACAGATAGCGTTATCCCGCAGATGCTTAAACAAAAAGGTTATACCAATGGTATGGTTGGTAAATGGGGACTTGGCCTGGCTGGCAGCACGGGAGCGCCTGAAAATAAAGGATGGGATTTTTTTTCCGGGCACCTGCATCATGTAGAAGGGCATTATCAACGACCGGATTCTGCCTGGCAAACGGTTGATGGCCGCAGCACGAAAATAAAAATCCCTCCCGGTATGTATGCCAATGACTGGTTCAATCAATCTGCGTTGTCATTTATCAGACAAAATCAGCACCAACCTTTTTTCCTGTATGTATCTTATACCCTACCTCATGCAGAATTGGTGGTGCCGCAACAATATTTACAACGGTACCTCACCAAAAAAGGCAGCAGTAAATTTGCTCCGGAAACAGCACAGCATGCAGGACAGCACTACGGTCCGCAACCCTTTCCTAAAGTGGCTTATGCGGCTATGGTAAGCCAGGTAGATGATTATGTAGGACAGATCATGCAACTGCTGAAAAAATTAAAGCTGGATAAAAACACCCTGGTAATTTTAGCCAGTGATAACGGCACACATACAGAGGGTGGCAGAAGATTGAAAGACGTTACTGAGTTTTTTCAAAGTAGTGGCCCACTCAGGGGAACTAAAAGGGATTTATATGAAGGGGGAATCCGGGTGCCCTTTATTGCCCGGTGGAATGGAACCATCAAAGCGAATACCAGCACCGATTATACCGGCTCGTTCTGGGACCTGCTACCAACATTTTCAAATATTACTAATACCCATGCTCCGGCTAATGATGGCACTTCTTTATTACCGGTGTTATTAAGTGAAGCTCCATTGCACAATAACCGGCCTTTGTATTGGGAGTTTTATGAAAACGGTTTTAAACAAGCCGTGAGAAAAGGACATTGGAAGGCCATCCGTTTTTACAAAGAAACAATACCTGTTCGCACAGAATTGTATGACCTTAAAAAAGACATTGCGGAAAAAAATGACCTGGCGACGCAATTTCCCTTAATAGTGAAAGAAATGGAATTGGTAATGGACGCCTCACATGTTACTTCCCGCAATCCATTGTTTCAAATAAAATAACAGGTCTTATGCAGTTGATTGTGCCGAAATGGTTTTTAATATCGAGAGAAGACAACTTACCCAATAATAATTTGCCTGGACAAGGTATTGCAGCCTTCTGCCATGCTGAAGCACAAAGCATGGGTTACTTCGATCTTTAAGATGCTTCGTGCCTATAACATGACGGGTCGAAGTCACTATTCAAATGCAAACGATGAAAAGATCGAAAGCTTTCAACAAAAAAAGCAGCTTTATATTTAGGCCTCAAACACAAAACACAACCGATAACAATAAATACAGCAAAAACGAACAACAGATTATGAGAAAAATATTATTAATGGCAGTAGCTGTTTGTTTCACCACCCATAGTTGGGGGCAGTCCATACCATCAGAGTTGCAAACTCCCGAGATTGTGTCACTCAACCGGATGCCCATGCGTGCACAGGCCTTCGCTTTTGAAAATAAGGAACTGGCGACAAAAAGAATAAAGGAAAATTCCAAGTATTTTATTTCGCTGAACGGATTGTGGAAATTTAACTGGGTACAGGATCCACGCCAGCGGCCAAAGGATTTTTATCAACCCAATTTTAATGATGTCTCCTGGAAAGATTTTAAAGTCCCTGCCAACTGGGAAGTGAATGGTTATGGGTTGCCCATTTATGTAAACCATCCATACGAGTTCGCCGGTTTAAGCAAACGTGGTTCAAAATTGAATCCTCCGTTTGATATCCCGGAAGATAATAACCCGGTGGGGTCCTACCGCAAAAAAATCAATATCCCTGCTGATTGGGATGGAAGGCAAATCTTCGTCCACCTTGGCGCCGTGAAATCAGCCTTCTTCATCTGGGTGAATGGGAAAAAAGTCGGATACAGTGAAGACAGTAAACTGGCTGCAGAATTTGACATTACCAACTTTGTGCAACCCGGTGAAAACCTCGTAGCCCTGGAAGTGTATCGCTGGAGCGACGGCACTTACCTGGAATGCCAGGATATGTTTCGCATTTCCGGCATTGAGCGGGATGTGTACCTGTACTCCACACCTAAACTGGATATACGTGATTTTAAAGTAGCAGCTACGCTAGATAAAAGTTACAGCAACGGTTTGCTGGATATAGCATTGACGGTGGATAACTACCGCATGGATCAGCGAACCAACCATAGCAGGCCGGATAGTTTTTCTGTAGCGATTGAATTGGCTGATGCAGCAGGTAAAGTATTATGGCAGGAAAATACCGGTGTGAAAAAAGTGTTGGGCAACTTCAACACGGTCGTAACATTCAAAAAAGAAATTCCATCCGTAAAGCAATGGAGTGCAGAACTGCCATACCTGTATAACCTATACATTCATTTAAAAAACAGCAAGGGTGAAACCATTCAAGTGCTCAACCAGAGAGTAGGATTTCGCTCTGTAGAAATAAATGGAAGTGATTTTTTAGTAAACGGAAAAAGGATCTTTTTAAAAGGGGTGAACCGGCACGAGCACCATCCTACCAACGGGCATACCCTTACCCGGGAAGATATGCGAAAGGATATGGAGATGATGAAAAAGCTGAATGTTAACGCCGTCCGCCATTCGCACTATCCACCGGATCCCTACTGGATGGAACTTTGCGACGAATTTGGTTTGTATGTAATAGATGAGGCCAACATAGAATCGCATGGCCGTGGATATGACCTGGCCATCACTTTTGCCAACGACCGCCAATGGCGGAATGCCCACTTTGAACGCATTCGCCGCATGTATGAGCGGGATAAGAATTATGCTTCCGTAGTTACCTGGTCGCTAGGCAACGAAGCGGGCAACGGCGTCAACATGTACGAAGCCTACGACTGGTTAAAGAAGACGGATGTAACAAGACCCGTACAATACGAAAGAGCAGAATGGGATTACAATACAGATATGATCGTACCACAATACCCTGATCCTAACTGGTTGGTCCGTTATTCAAAAGGAAAAGAAAACAGGCCTATGATCATGAGCGAGTTTGCACATATCATGGGCAATAGCCTGGGCAATTATAAAGAGTATTGGGATGCTATAGAAAACCATCCAAAGCTACAGGGCGGTTTTATCTGGGAATGGATCGACCAGGGCATTGATACCGTAAAAAACGGCAAACGCATTATTGCTTACGGAGGGGATTTTCCGCTGGAGGGCCCGGTGAATGAAAACTTCAGCGACAACAACTTTTGTGTGAAGGGGGTGGTGACGGCATACCGTGAGTTAACACCTATGGCGGTGGAAGTTAAAAAAGTGCACCAGTTCATCAAAACAATTTACACCGGCAACAACAGTATCCAGGTCAACAACAGCTACTTTTTCCGTAGAATAGACAATACGCAACTGCACTGGGAATTATTGGAAAACGGCAACATCATTGAAAAAGGAACGGTTGCACAACTATCCATCGATCCACGCGATAGTATTCGGATCAACCTGCCAATAAAGAAAACAATCCAAGCAGGCAAAGAATATTTTCTAAATGTCCGGTATCATTTAAAAGAAGCTGAGCCATTTTTAGAAAAAGGCTATGAAGTGGCTTACGAGCAGTTTGTTTTGGCGAAACCCCTGAATACATTTGCAACAGCAACGGCCAAAAGAAAACTGGATTTACAAAAGACAAGCAGCAAATACGTCATTACCGGCAAGAGTTTTTCAGTTGAATTTGATACTAAAAACGGGTTACTTAAAAATTATACATGGAATAAACAAACCCTGATTCAAAGCGGGCCTGAACCTGCATTCTGGCGGGCTCCCACTGACAATGACATCGGCGCAGGCTACAATAAGAGCCTACGTAACTGGCGCAATGCATATGCAGAAGGAAAAATGCTGGATGCTTATGTTACACAAAATGCAGATGGTAGTTGCAGCATCACATTCAAAAAAGAATTATTACAGGGAGATGCAGTTAAAGAACAGGCTTTTACCGTATTTGCTGATGGAGTTATTAAAGTAGCCAACAGTTTCAAAGCTGTTAAAGGGAAACATACGGTACTGTTGCGGGCGGGGAATAATCTCACCATGAACAAAACGCTCAGCAACATTTCGTTTTATGGCCGGGGACCGTGGGAAAATTATTGGGATAGAAAATCAGCATCGCTGGTTGGTGTTTACAAGCAAACACTGGAGCAACAATATTTTCCTTATGCACGCCCGCAGGAAAGTGGCAACAAAACCGAGGTTCGCTGGGTGAATTTTACCAATGGCAAAGGAAAGGGATTGCAATTTGTGTATGAAGACAATTTATTGAGTTTTTCAGCATTGCCCTATCACCTGGATGACCTTGACCCGGAAGTAGAAAAGAAGCAATACCATTCAGGTGAATTAATAAAAAGGAATGAGATCTACCTGCACATGGACCTGCAGCAAACAGGTATGCAGGGCATAGATAGCTGGGGATCGCAACCTTTACAGCAATACAGAATACCATTTAAGGATTATGAATATAGTTACTGGATAAAGCCGATTAAATAAACAGGCCAGAGCATTAAACTACAAAGGGGAACAACAGCTAAAGGATAGCTTTTGTTCCCCTCTATTTTTGCAAAAAAGTGCAGGCCGAAATACGACCTGGAATTTTTGATTGGGAGCCCGGTTAAAGAAGCTTATTTTTTCTTCGGCTTCTTAGGAAAATAATCAGTTGAACTTTGTCTTCCACCTACAAATGTTGAAAAATGCAATGCTGCGCCCTTTTGTAAAACAAGCGGCTTTACATAAACTGGTGAAGCCGTGGTTACCTTGTCACTGGCTGTTTCATAACGAATGATTCCGTTTGCTGTTCGGTTAGTTAAGTTAATCGTTGCAACAGAGTCGGTGCTATATTTAGCCTGCAGCCTGGGCGTCGGAATACGATAGTTGATATTTTTTTTATCGTACCGGATGAGCTGGGTTTTCAAACGATCCTCGAAATTGGCAAAGTTCTTCTTTTCCTTAGGTGTCCATGTAATTTCCGCTAAGGCACTCATACGTGGATATACCATGTACTCAAAATATTTTTCGGTAGTGATAAACTCAGCCCATACATTGCCCTGGGCGCCTAATAGATGTTTGGCATCAGCATCGGTCATTTGCGGGTGGCGTGGCTCAAATGCATACACAGTATCTTTTCGTAGCGCCATCATATCCGCCTCTGTATAATTTCTACCGGCAATCAGCTCCATACCGGTTGTAGGTATAAAATCAGGATCAACCGATGCTGCGCGTAAAATAATACCACGTTCATTGGTGCTTCCATCTATGTTAAGACTATAGCCACCCCGAACGTTTACAGGAGATTCGGTAGATCGAGCCACGCTTGAGCGTGGTGATCAGCAGCGAGTGCTCCCAGCCGGGGATGCCCTGGCCGGCTTCGGGGAA
>JAKFCK010000391.1:0-4853 GCA_036676685.1 Chitinophagaceae bacterium
GGTGACCAATATGAACGGGTCCGTTGGCATAAGGCAATGCGGCGGTAACAAGCCACCTTTTTGGATCTTTTTTCATTTGTTTTTTTGTTTCCCGTTTTGCGGGGAACCCGCAGCGGGTTCATTGTTCGTCATCGTCCCGGCAAATACCAGGCTCACTTTCACTGCATGTAGTGAGCAACTATTATTTTACACAACTCCTACATTTCACTTCTTGCATCCTTTACCCTCGTTGTGCGAAACCCTGCAAAAATATCAAATGAAATGGCAATACCGAAATTTGAGTAAATTCATCCAATGAAGCGGAAGGATTTTATCTCATCTATGTTACCGGCGGCGGTCTCCATAAAAGCCATATCACTGGAATTTGCAGATACGGAACGAAATCCTGCGGTTCCCCCTTACTTACAAAAGGGAAACATTATCGGTATCACCAGCCCTGCAGGTTATATAACACCCGAAGACATTACCCCTGCATTATCAAAGATCCAGGAGTGGGGTTTTAACGTGAATATCGGCAATACCATCGGCAAACGTTCTTTCAGTTTTGGGGGAACTGATGAAGAAAGGGCAGCTGACCTGCAGCAGATGCTGGACGACAAAAATATCAAAGCCATTCTTTGCGCCAGGGGCGGCTATGGTGCGGTGCGTTTTATCGATAAGCTTAATTTCAACAAATTTATGCGGCACCCGAAATGGCTGATAGGGTTCAGCGATATAACGGTTATGCATAGCCATATCAATCGCAATTACCATATAGCCAGCATTCATAGCAAAATGTGCAACAGTTTTCCTGCAGATTGGAACCTGGCAGATCCTATTCAAAAAGACAGCATAGAAAGCATCCGCCGTTGTTTAACCGGCGAAAGGATGACTTACGAGGGTTTATGCAATGCGGGCAACAAACCCGGCACGGGGACCGGCATCCTGGTGGGTGGCAATTTAAAAACACTGGAAAGTCTAGCCGGCAGCAGCAGCGATCTTATTACCAGGAACAAGATTCTTTTTGTGGAAGATACCGGCGAGTACTTATATAGCATCGACCGGATGTTCTGGAACCTTAAACGCAGCGGCAAATTGTCCCACCTCAAAGGACTGGTCATCGGTGGATTTAAAATAAAAAAGGATGACCCCGGCGAGGAATTCGGCAAAACCCTGGAAGAAATAGTTTTAGAAAAAGCCAATGCATACGGCTACCCGGTATGTTTTGATTTTCCTGTAGGGCACCAGAAAAACAATTATGCGCTAAAATGCGGGGTGCCACACCAATTGGTTGTGACTAAAGAAAAATCGATCTTGCAGGAACAGTATTAACTATTCTTAAATATCTATATGCAGAAAAAAATTCCGGTTTACCTGAAAAAAGGCGATACCATTGGCATTACATGCCCGGCAGGATATATGGCTGCGGAAAAAGCACAGGCCTGTATCCAAACCTTACAATCCTGGGGCTACCAGGTGATGGTAGGTAAAACCCTGGGAAGCCCTTCCGAAAATTATTTCAGCGGCCCGGATGAAGACAGGCGCGATGAACTCCAGGCAATGCTGGATGACCCGTCCATAAACGCGATCCTGTTTGGCCGCGGAGGGTATGGGATGAGCCGCATCATCGATGAACTGGATTTTAAAGCATTTAAGAAAAATCCAAAGTGGCTTATCGGCTTTAGCGATATAACAGTAATGCATACCCACTTATTTGGCAAATACAATATAGCGTCACTACACGCCCCTATGGCGGCTGCTTTTAATGATGGCGGATCTGAAAACGAATTTATACAAACCCTGCGCAAAACACTGAAGGGGAACAAGGCAAATTATAGTACCGGCACCCATCCGGACAATAAAACCGGTTCCGCTTCCGGGGAATTAATTGGCGGTAACCTTGCACTGCTTGCACATGTCATAGGCACCGACTCTGATTTTGATACAAAAAATTGCATCCTCTTTATTGAAGATATCGGTGAATACCTGTACAATATCGACCGTATGCTTTACCAGCTGAAGCGGAGCGGAAAAATGGACAGGCTTTCAGGCCTCATATTTGGCGGCTTCACTGATATGAAAGATACAGAACGCCCCTTTGGCAAAACTATTCATGAGATCCTAAAGGAAATAAGTGCAGGCCTTGATATCCCCGTATGTTTTAACTTCCCCGTTAGTCACGGCAAAGAAAATCTAGCCTTAAAAGTGGGTGTAACACATACACTCGTGGTGAGCGCAAAAAAAGTAACCCTAAAAGAATTATAGACTCAGCAAAGAGTCCAGGGATTTGCGGTAAATGGGGGATTCGTTTAAATTATTGTGGGACCCTTCCGGAATTTTAATAAATACATCCCCCGGCTTCAACATTTTTTTTAGTCGCACGCCTGAACGATAGGGTACTACCCAATCGCCCGTACCGTGAAAAATAGCAACAGGTACCTTTACATCCGCTAAAAATTCATGCGTGGGCAATTTGTAATTGCTCATCACAGAGGCGGGATACATAAATGCATAGGACTGAAATAAAGAGGGAATACTATAGTAAGGCGTTTCCAGGATAAGCCTCTGGGAGGGTTTTACCGAAGCCACATAGGCTGCAATTGCGGTGCCCAGTGATTTCCCATAGACAATGATACTTTCAGCCGGATATTTAACAGCGGCCATTTTCTGCACTTCGTAGGCGATCGTATATAATTTCTGTTCCGTTCTTTCGCCTGTGCTTTTACCGAAACCCGGGTAATCCGGCATCCAGACTTCATAACCTTTGGAAGTGAATGAAGCCACAAAGCGGGCGTAATGCTCCACGTTTTTTTTATTGCCGTGAAAATATAAAACCACGCCTTTTCTGAGGCTATCTGCAGGGTAAAATTTGATCATACTTACCGTGTCTGTTGTGTTGAACGGCATTTTAATCTCTTCAAATTGTTGATCAAAAGAAAAAGTATGGCCCGGGTCCAGTGGCTCGGGGTGGAACAATATTTTCTCTTGCAGGGAATACAATATGATCCCGATCCCGCAATAAACCAGGATAAAAATCTTTAACCACCTAATCCACTTATTATAAGTGGCTGGTTCAGGGCCGTTATCGGAAAAATCTTTCATTTCAATATACAGTTCTTGAGCCCCCTGAGGGGGTTGAGGTTTTAATACTGCAAGATATCCCTCAAAAAATTATGGTACTCATTAAATGATGGCAGGTTATTATGCCCACCTCCTTTTATCCGGATCAGCGTTATTTTTGAAGGATTTATAGCCTGTAATTTTTCGCTGTTTTTAACCGGGATCAGCCAGTCCTTTGTTCCGTGCAGGATATATGTATGGCAGTTTACATGCCGTATCCACTTATCAGTTCTCAGGTGATACCTCAACAAAAACCGGAGCGGCAGGATAGGCAAAAACCGTTCGATGGCTTTTTTGAAACTGAAATAGGGTGCATCCAGGATGAGATAACGGGGTTTATTATCGCTGGCTATTTTTGCCGCAAACCCACTGCCAAGGCTCCGGCCGTATACGATAATATGGTGTTCCGTATACTGAACCGAAAGCGTGTCGTATACGAACTGCATATCCTTTAGCATGTCCCGCTCACTGCGTTTACCGGTACTTTTACCAAATCCCCGGTAATCAACGAGCACAACATCATATTTATACCTGTAAAAATCCTTCGCATATTTTGCCCAGCCTTTTATGCTCCGGGTATTACCATGAAAATAGAGGATTAGGCCTAAGGGCTTTTCGACCGTAAAATGAAGCCCGTTGATACTAACCCCGGGCTCAACATCAAAAAATAATTCCCTGAAAGGTGCATCATATTGGTACTTGAAATCGGCCCGGAGTTTTTCCGGTTTAAAAATAAAACGATCCTGTATAAAATAAACCAGCACAGCCAATACCAGGTAACCGATAATAATATAGAGCAGCGTATCGTTCAATTAGTTTCGGGAATTTCCCCAAGATAAATATAAGATGGGAAAGAAATTAAAACGGCGTTTATCATTGGTCATTTGTAATTGGTCATTGGTCATTGGTCATTGGTCATTTGTCATTAGGAGTCTCTTCCGCATAATTTTCAATTATTGACTCCCCATGCATCGGATTATTGACCCACTACCCCATCGACCTATTGATCCATCGACTTATTGACTCATTCACCTATTGACCCATTGACTAAATGACTATTGACCTATTGACCCATTGACCCATTGACCTATTGACCCATTGACCCATTGACCTATTGACCCATTGACCCATTGACCTATTGACCCATTGACCTATTCCTCCTCCTCATCCTCGTGAGCCCAGATCCTGCTCAGTTTTAACTTACTTACCGGCGCTACTACCAGCGGGAATTTCTCCACCGCCACGTTACTTTGTTCCAGTCCAAAACTGCGTTCTTCGCTTATGCTCAACTCTTTTAACCAGAAATAAACTTTCATCACTATTTCCTCAAAAAAAGGCAATTCATTATCCTGGCTCAGGAATTTTTCCATAACAATAAATTGGAAATCGCCTACCATATTGTTACGCTGCTGGCTTTCATAACGGCTCATGATATTCACCTCCCGGTTCGCTACCAGGTCTTCCACCACTTTTTTAAACATGAGGTTAAGCCTTGGTGCCATCCTGAATCCTAAACGAAACTCCACCCGGATGATATCATTCGGTATAATATGCTCCACGGTATATTCTGATGTGTAGGGATCATCCAGTGTATCCACATGCACAAACCAGTAAATATCTGCCCGTTTTGGTTTCCCACTGAGTATACTATAAATGATCTTGTGTTCTATCTCTTTGGGATTATTCGCACTGGTGAGGTATACAAGATGTGTGGCATATTTGGGAACAGTATTATCATTGCTCAGTTCTTCCAG
>JAKFCK010000392.1:0-4987 GCA_036676685.1 Chitinophagaceae bacterium
TTCAATTACATCGGGATAAATAGTCCCCTGCCCTAAAAATTCGATCCCACTGATCTTATGTGCTTCCTGGTCAAAGACTTCAATAAAACAGCCACCTATTGCTTTGCGTTTTTCCTCGGGTAAAACTTTGCCGGCAAGTTTTGTATAAAAATGTTCCCTGGAATCTACGCCCGTAACGTTCAACCCAAGCTGCCGGTATATTTCCAACACTTCTTCAAATTCATTTTTTCGCAACACCCCGTTATCTACAAAAATGCCATATAAGTTTTCCCCGATGGCTTTATGAATAAGCGTGGCGGCAACAGTGCTGTCCACGCCTCCGCTCAGGCCCATCACCACTTTGCTGTTACCCAACTTCTCTTTTAGCGCTGCAACGGTATCGGTGATATAATGTGCAGCCGTCCATTCCTGTGTGCAGCCGCAAATATTTACCAAAAAGTTTTTAAGGATAGCTTTTCCTTCCGTGGAATGATAAACCTCGGGGTGAAACTGCAGGCCATAAATAGGAAAAGCTGCTGCATGGTCAGCTTTAAAAGCGGCCACCGGGATGCTTTCCGTGGTACCTAATAATTCGAAACCTTCGGGTAACTGTTTTATCGTATCACTATGGCTCATCCACACCTGCGAAGACACGGGAAGATTATTCAATAGCGCATCCTGGCGCACAATACTGAAACTGGCCCGGCCATATTCTCTCTTATTACTTTTGGCAACGATACCGCCAAAAAGTTTAGCTGTCAATTGTGCGCCGTAACACACACCAAGGACAGGCCGTTGGGCCGCCATGGCTTTTACATCGGGCATCGGCGCATTTTCTTCGTTCACTGAAAAGGGTGATCCTGAAAGGATGATGCCCTTTAGCGAATCATCGTACACAATGGTTTTGTTGTAGGGAACAATTTCGCAGTAAACGTTAGCTTCCCTCACTACCCGGGCGATGAGCTGGGTATACTGGGAGCCAAAATCCAGTATAAGTATCTTTTCTGTCATAAGGCTGCGAAGGTAATTTAAATACTCTTTATTAGCTTTTGCCCTGCAAAAATCAGCTGAAATCAGCCTAATGGGGAAAAGGTTTTTTAAATCCCGTTATTTTTTAAATCTTTGTAACCTATAAGAGTATAATCATGAAAAAAATAATATTAGTTGGCCTTCTCGCCTGTTGCCTGGGTGCCTGCACGTTCACTTCCGGCAGCGGGGATATTGTTACCAGCACCCGGAACACCGGTAGTTTCACCGGTTTATCAGTTTCGGGCGGTTTTGACGTGGAAGTGAGAACGGGGAGTCCTTACAAAGTGGTAGTTGAGGCCGATGACAACCTGATTGAGGATGTGGAAACCAGGGTGGAAGCTGGCAGGCTGAAAATAAAAATGAATGAACATACAAAAGCCCGGAATGCCCATCTGAAGGTCTTTGTAACAGCACCCGCAATAACTGACCTGCAAAGCTCCGCTTCAGCAGATATTACTGTTATCGGGGACCTCAGTGCAGACAGGACCATTCACGTGAGGGCCTCCAGTGGCAGCAGTATCACGGCGGACCTGGATGCGCCGGCTGTGCAGGCAGAGGCGAGCAGCGGTTCCGATATAGACCTCGCGGGGCGTACAAAAAATTTTGATGGAGATTGCAGCAGCGGGGCGTCTATTGATGCAGGAGATCTGTTGAGCGAAAATACAAGGGCTGAAGCAAGCAGCGGCGCAAGCCTACAGGTACATGCCAGTGTGCAGCTGGATGCTAAGGCGAGCAGTGGCGGCACGGTAAAATACCGGGGGGCAGCAGCAGTGGTAAAAAAAGAAAGCAGCGGGGGTAATATCGAAAAAGTCAATTAACTACTTGGGGCAGGCTCGGAAGTTCCCATTTTTGAGCCTGCTATATCATGCAGTACATCTTTTGCAGAGATCGTTTCAAAGATCTCGTTCTCTACAAAATACATATCCACCTCACCTACATTTTTAGCCATTATTTTCCCCCTGTGTTTGCACTCGTATTTGTGTTTTACAAACTCATAAGTGGCTGCTGATATATTTACCCGTCCGGGTTCGCCGTTACTCTCCATCCTGCTGGCTACATTTACGGTGCCTCCCCAGATGTCGTAAGCATACTTTTTTCTTCCCACCACTCCGGCCACAATGGGGCCGGTATTTACACCGATGCGGATATCCCAGGCCGGCTGACCGGATGCTTCCCGCACTGCATTGCGGGTGGCCATATAGTCGCGGATCTCCAGGGCAGCCTTGATAATATTGATGTAATGCTCATCATCTTCGGTGGGAATGCCACCGGCACACATATAAGAATCCCCGATGGTTTTTATTTTTTCGAGATTGTATTTGATGATGATCTCGTCAAAAGCCACAAAACATTCATTGAGTTCAGTAACAACTTCCTGGGGAGAAAGTGCATCGGCATGCAGGGAAAAGCTTTTAAAGTCTGTGAATAAAACAGATGCACTTTCATAATACCGCGGTGTGGCGTTACCGTTTTTCTGCAGTTCATGCGCTACTTCTTCGGGCAGGATATTCAGGATGAGCGTCTCGATCTCGGCATTTTGGCGATCCAGTAATTTATTCACTTTTATCTTGTTACGGTAGTTCCGGTACAAGATGATCGCGATGATAAATGCCACCGCCAGGCCCGCGATCAAAATATTTTTAGCCACTTTTTCTCTTTTCAGGTTCAGTTCCTGCAGCATTTTATCTTTGGTGAGGAGGTTGATTTCGCTTTGTTTTTTTTCCAGGTCAAATTCAAATTGCAGCGTGCCGAGTTTCTTCTGGGTGATCTCGTTAAACAGCGTATCCTTTATATTGTCCAGCCTGACCTGGTATTTGTAGGCGTTTTCATAATCTTCCATTTTTTCATAGGCCTGGGCAATTTCCTGGTAAAGATCTTTAAGGGCGGGGGTAGTTTTCATGTCCAGGGCTATGGCCTCAGCTTTCTTGAAGTAGCCCATCGCCGTGGAGTAATCCTTTTTTTTAATGTATAGGTTTGCCAACCCTTTCAGGGAATTGGTCATGTGGAGCTGGGCCTGTAATTTTTCAGCGATGTTATAGGCTTTGGTGTGGTATTCAAATGCCTTGTCGAAGTTCCCTTTCCTCAAATAGACTTTGCCTAGGCCGTTATAAGCATACGAACTGTTTGCGCTGTTTCCCAGCACTTTCAGTGATTTATTGAAATAACTCATGGCCTTTTCGTCATCTCCCCGCTCATAATATATCTCCCCGATATTCTCCGATAATATACCGATCCCTTCCTTGTGGCCGATTTCTTCGGATAGCGGCAAAGCTTTCAGCAGGTAGTCCAGGGCTTTATCCCATGTGGCCTTTTTGTTGAAATAGATGATGGCGATACTATTCAGGGCGGAAAGTATCCTCAGTTTATCCCCTACCTCTTCAGATAGTTTCAGGGAGCGTAAAGAATAATCCAGGGCCTTAACCTCGTCACCCTGGTCAGAATAAATGGCGCCAATATTATTCAGCAGGTTGGCAACCCCCAACTTGTCATTAAGTGTCTCAAAAATACTAAGCGACTGGTTCCAATAGTCCAGTGTTTCCACATATTTCCCCTGGTAGTAATTGCCAAGACCAATATTTTTTAAAGCATAGGCTTTGCCTTTTAAAAACTGGCTTTTTTCTGCAAGATCTCTGGCCTGCATTGCGAGTGAGATAGCTTTGTTTGGGTTACTGGTCAGGCTATCTTTGCTCTGTTGAAGAAGTACATTTACGGTTGTGGTGTCCGCTGTAAATTCTGCAGACGATTGCCCGCTGGCCCGCTTTAAGAAGAGCAGGAGGCTTATCGCCAACAATATTTTCATTGTTTTCATGCTATTTTTTTTTGGAGCCCGCGCAAACCGGTGATTAAGATAAATACCCTGTAGCGACACGGTGAGAAAAACGATATTATCCGTGTCGCTACCCGGTATGTTTTTAGCCAGTGGTTGCGTTTTTGATATGCCGTAACCTTATCTCGCTATGATCAGTTTTTTCACTTCGCGGTGCTCACCATTTTTGAACTGCAGCAGGTAGACGCCCGGTGACAGCCTGCTGATATCTATCCTTTTTGTATACCCCTTACCAGCTTTACCGGCAGGGTTTACTATCCGGGAAATGATCATTCCATTTATATCCATCATTATTATTTCACTAGGTCCCTCCACCTTCGGCACAAAATATAGGTCCGCGAATGAGGTAGCAGGATTTGGAGCTACCGCTATGGAACTGCTTATTTTTTCATCAGATACCAATACCCGGTCTCCTGTTGAGTTCCTTGCAGCAATCAGCGAGGCCCCGGGAATACAAGCTATAAACTCTTCCTGGTTACTGGAGCTACCAGTGTAATTTCCTCCGCCACCGCTGCCGCCATTCACAAGATTTGCGATCACCGGGAGCGGTGTGCCTGCCTTATAGGTACCGTTAATGGAGACTACGGATCCTGGAGATGAAATAGCTGTATAATCAAATGTTGGCTGGTAGGCGGCGATACCATAAGCCCACTGATCGCTGAAATATTTGTTACTGTAAAAAATGCCCTTGACCACCGAATTATAATCCTTTTTCCGGGAAAAGCCATTCGATGAGGTCATTATCACACCGGTCACAAAGAGGTCAGAAGTACTTGCATAACCAACCGGGACTTTTGTTATCCAGGTATTGGTCGCAGCATCGAAATGTGTGATGGGTGTTATTGTAAACCGGTCTGCAATAATTTTTCCGTTCGGCATGGGATAATTGTTGAACAAAGGCCTGCTCGTAATATTGTTTAATGTGGCGGTGCCACCGGTAAACAGGAGGTAATCACCATCCTCGGATAACTGCCCGCTGATCTTGGTTTCCATGTTCAGCCACAAACTAGTCGGCGCATTGCTGGTACTTCCAAAATTGTTGAAAGGGCTATGGGTAATAAGACAAGGATTATCTTCTATGGTGAGCGTTCCGTTGGTGAAGCTGAAACTGTAGTTGGCAGCCACCAGGGTGCCGTTTTCCTTCTCGACGAT
>JAKFCK010000393.1:0-6873 GCA_036676685.1 Chitinophagaceae bacterium
AGGTCCTCTGAAAATATTTCGATCACTTTTCCTTCCCGGGTCACGGTGCATTTTTCCACCACCAGCTTTTTAATGGAAAACAGGATGTTTTCTGATTTCCACTCCTGGTAAAATCCGATCAACGCATTCATAAAAACAATAACCAAAAGTATGAGGCCATCCCGTGGTTGCTGCAGGTAAAATGAGGCAAGTGCGGCAGCGATTAAGATGATGATCAGGGGGCTTGCAAACTGTCCCAGGAGAATCTGGAAAATATTCCGGGTATTAACCGCTTTAAGTACATTCCTACCAAATTGTTGCCTGGCGAAATGAATTTTTTGTTCATCAAGCCCATTCTCCGGATCCGCGTTTAATCGTTTGATTACAGTATTAATATGTTCCTGGTAGTGTTCCATTTACATCCTCTGACCATTTAAAGATTATTTTAAGATGAATCGGACTCTTTCTTCCGGATCAAGTACCGGAACATGTACGACCGGAAAGGGAAGGGTTTAAATATTCCATATCCAGTTTGCAGCCCATCATCATCGCAGAAGACGCTGTCATCTGCATACCGGTAACGTCCAGGTGATCCCGGGTGCGGAAAACCTTTTCGGCAGGAGCATACAACGTTTCTGTTTTTTTAATTGTTTTCATTACATGTTATCCATATCGTGACCCGACATTGGATTTGTGCCTTTTTTGAAAATATATTCGCTGTTAAGCAGGTATGCGCCGCTAATGACTACTATATCACCAATATTTAAGCCTGATTTTATTTCGATGCGGTCATTCGTTTCCAAACCCGTTTGCACCATCACAGATTTAAATGTTTTGTCGGCGGTTTGTATCCACACCGTGGCACCTTTGCCATCACGGATGATAGCATCAACCGGCAGGGTAAGGGTGCTCCGTTGCGGGCTTTTTAACAATACGTACGCCGGCATCCCGGGCCTGAGCAAATTGCCTGCATTAGGAATAGAGACACGGATAAGGTTAATTCTTGTATCAGGATTAATTTCAGGATTTATAAATTCAATCCTTCCTTTTATTTCCTTTCCGTCAAAATCGGGGAGTTGCACAGTTGCAATGCTGGTCCGGTCGATGGAGGCAAATTGCGAGGTATACACCTGGGCTTCTGCCCAAAGTGTGGATAGATTTGCAAGTTTAACGATGGTGCCACCTTCCATTACATAATCACCTTCGCGTATGTCTAAGGTTGTGATATACCCGGATGCTGAACTATAATAAGTAGTTGTGGGAGTAGCCCGTTTAGTTTTAGCCAACACCTGCAGTTGCCCTTCTGACATGCCCCACAAAAGCAATTTATTTTTTGCAGACTGCAGAAGCTGATCAAAGTCTATGATTGTCTCATCGGCAAATGCATTCTTTTTTTCCAGCACAAGGAGATATTCCTGTTTAACATTGTTCAACTCTTCGCTGTACAGCTCATATAAAGGCGTTCCTTTTTTCACATGATCCCCCAGGTTCTTATAGTACAATTTCTCCACCCGCCCCATTACCCTTGAGCTTATGGAGGTAGATTTCATCTGGTCAAAATTCAGCGTTGCGGTGAGCACTACCTGGTCGCCAATCGTTCCATTACGAATGGTGTCCGTATGGATATTTCCTAATTGAATTTGCTGCTCGCTCAAATGGAGTTCATCTTTTTTATCTCCATTGCTTTTCCTTACCTTGGTTAGTTGCATGCCACAAATGGGGCATTTTCCGGGCTTCTGCGCGATCACCTGCGGATCCATTGAGCAGGTATAGTAAGTGTCCGGATCTTTGGTAATTTCGTCTTTGGTTTTGCAGGAAACATCCAATAAGAGAAGCGCTGTAATGAATAAAATAAGTTTCATAATTAGTTGTTTACTTTTATAAAGCTTTCACTGTCCATTAAATATTGCGCATTAATGGCAACCGAATCCAGGGCGCTGAGACCGCCTAAAACCTGGATATGTTCTTTATGGGTGATACCGGTGTTTATTTTATGTGCTCTAAAACCATCTCCTTTTTTTTGGAATACAACCTTATCTAATCCCAATGACACTACGGCGCTTTTTGGCAACCACCAGGCTTCCTTGGTATTTCCATAAATAGTTGCTCTCACCTGGCTGCCGATAGGGATCTTTAAAGTACTGTTATTAAAATAAACTCTTGCTGTAAGTGTTTTACTTTCTTTCCTGTAAAAAGGCTCGATGAAATTGATGGTTGCCCTGAAACTTTTACCGGGTGCAGTTTCAGGCGTCACCAGCACCGCGTTGGCTTTTTTAACTAATGCCTGTCCTTCCCCATAGATATTCAGGATAACCCAGGCCCGGGAAGGATTATATACGGTAAAGACGGACTGGCCTTTTTGCAAATACATTCCTTCTTTCAAGGAAAGTTCTTCTGTAAGCAGTGAGATATCTTTCATGCCGCCAGGGTTGGTATTCATATTACCCCCGTTTACAGACTCATGAATATGGCCGCTGTAATTACTGTACACCGCAATGGTTAAAGCGGGTTTAGCGGATCGTATAACCTGCTGCAACTGCTGGTTGCTCATACCCAGCAATAATAATTTTTCTTTTGCGGCCTGTATAAATGAAACGTTTCCCGCATCGTTCTTTACCAGGAACAATAGGTTTTGTTGCGCTGTTAGCATCTCGGGGCTGTAGATATCCAATATGCGGTCCCCTTTATTAATTCTTTGATAGCGGTACCGGACATACAGTTTTTCTATCCTTCCCGATACCCTTGATGAAATGCTGCCCACCTCCCTGGTATCGTAAGCAATATTGCCTAAGGCGGTGATCTCCATTTGTTCCTCATTCATTTGCATAGTGGTGACAGGCACGGAAGACAGCACAAATTCATTTGTTGGTTTTAACAGGGCTTCAAGATCTGCTTCATTTGTTTTTAATCCACCCGTTTCTTTTTTTACGAGATCCATACCGCAGATAGGGCACTGCCCGGGTTTATCCCGTATGATGTCCGGATGCATCGGGCAGGTATATTCCAGTGCTTCCACGTCCTGCTTTGTAACCTCCTGCTTAATTTCCACCAGGTCCATACCACACTTGGGGCATTTGCCCGGCTTATCGCTAAAAACAGAATCCTGTGGCATGGGGCAGGTGAATAATGCCGTGGCGTTACCATGTAATGTATGATCACTGCTCTTTTGCTCCTTACAGGCGGGGAGAGCAATGAATAAAAAGCAACCTGCGAAAATTAATAAACAATATGTAAACAAAGAACGGTGAAGCCCAGGCCTAAATGCATTGCCCGCTTCCGATTGCCTCTTCCACATTCGCCATTGTTTATTTATAGGTTCTGTAGTCATAAATTATTTCTTTTCAATTAACCGTTCGATAGTCACCTGTGTTTTTAACGCCTGGTTGAGCAAGTCCATATATTCAAGCTGAGTCATGTAGAGTGTTTCCCATGCGTCATACAACATAAATAATTCTTCCGTGTTTTGCTCATAACCCAGCTGCATGGTTTTGTAATTATTTTTTAGCGCCGGGATAATATTGTTCTCGTATAGTTTTAATTGGTTCTTCTTTAATGCTAATTCATTTCTCATGCCGTAAGCCATACCGCTGTATTCATTCAGCATCATTTGCTTCTGCGCCTGGAGTGCATTGGCTTTCCATTTCAGGCTTTCAATATTTGCCTTATTCATTTTGGACGACCATTTTGTCATTGGGACTTTCATCATACCCATCAGGGAAAACTGCATGGGTAATCCACCAAAACCAAACATATGCTCATAACGCAGACCAAATTGTGGTTTGAGGCTTTGTCTTTCTGTCTCCTGTTTAAGCCAGGTGAGTTCGATCTCTTTATCCACCACTTTGAGGTCACTTCGGCTATTGTAAAAAAGTGTGCTGTCAAATACGGTCGTTGTAAAATCATCCAGTTGATACGTAGTATCAATCACAAGATCGGCCAGGGCATTTCTGCCCATCAACGCATTTATCCGGATACGTTTTTCTATAATGTCATTTTCAAACATCAGCCGCATGTTCTGAACATTGCCCAATGCTGCCCTTGCCTTATAATAAGCACTTATTTTTTCCAACCCGTTCTTATACCTGATCTCGGCATTCCTTATCATAAAGTCGAGCAACTTTTCATTCTGGGTGAGAATGGCCAGTTTTTTCTGCAGGATGATCCACTCGTAATAAAATTGCCTGGCATCACTTACCAGTTCGTTTAATGATGCCTGCTGTTTTTCTTTTTCCACGGAGGACATGGCCTGCATATATGCTGCATCGGCATTCTGTTTCTTTTTATTCGGAAACATTTGTTGCCCCCCGATCATATACTGGCCCATTCCTTCCGTAATATTACCCATCCCATCATCCATTTTCTTTAACAGGGCAGGATTGTATGGTGTCATCCACAAGCCGCTGCTGAATTCAGGCGGCATCCAGCTTTTGGCCCCCTTTGCGGCCTCATCCATCGACCGGATCTCATGCTCATACATTTTTACAATGGGGTGGGAGGTCCTGATGCTGTCAATGATAGCATCCAACTTCAGGGTTTGGGCATTGCTGCTGAAAGCAACAACAAGCGCAAGCGTTACGGTGATTATTTTATTCTTTAACATCTATAACTTCGATTTTGCCTTTATTTTTTAATTCTCTTTCTTTCATCATTTCAAATATAACGGGAGTAAGCAGTAATACATATATGGTGGAAGAAATGGTTCCACCAATTACAGGGATGATAATAGGCCGCATGATATCACTTCCCACCCCGGTTGCCCATAGAACGGGGAGTAATCCAATCAACCCCGCAGACACGGTCATTAGCTTGGGCCTTAATCTTTTTACAGAACCTTCCATTACATAATGCCTGATTATCTCCCTGTTTAAAGTGGCGCTTGAATTGCCATGTTTGGCTATCATTTTTTCCATGGATTCATTGAGATAGATCGTCATGAGCATCGCAGTTTCTATAGCAATGCCAAAGAGGGCGATAAAACCAACCGCTACTCCCACAGACATATTCACTCCATAAAAATAGACCATGAACACACCGCCTATTAATGCAAACGGCACCGTTATAATGGTGATGGCCGCCTCTTTAAAGGAACGATAGGTAAAATATAAAATCATAAAAATGATGAGTATCACCACAGGCATAATAACCTTAAGTGTTTTATTGGCCCTAAGCTGGTTTTCCCACTGGCCGCTCCATTCCATGAAATATCCTTTCGGTAATTTGGTGATCATCTGGTTTAACCTGCGCTGTGCTTCCTGCACGGTACTACCCAGGTCCCGTTCTCTTACGTTAAACAACACAGTGCCCCGCAGCATCGCATTTTCCGAATTGATCATTGGCGGGCCATCTGAGATGCTTATGTCTGCTACCGCTTCCAAGGGGATGGGGCCAAAATCCATGGTCTGTACCTGCAGGCGTTTTAATGCACCCAGGTTATTTCTAAAATCCTGTCCATAGCGGGCATTGACTGAAAATCGCTGGCGTCCTTCAATGGTAGTAGTGAGTTTCATTCCACCCAATGCACTTTCGATGACCAGGTTTACATCATCAATAGTCAACCCATATCTTCCTATCTCTTCCCTTTTGATGGCAATGTCAATGTATTTTCCACCGGTTATGGGCTCCACATAAAGGTCTTTCACGCCATCAATGCCTTCCAGTTGTTTTTTGATGGTTTGGGCAAATGCATAAATGCTGTCAAGGTTTTGCCCATAAACTTTTAAACCCACATCAGTACGGATCCCTGTTGAAAGCATATTAATCCGGTTGATGATGGGTTGTGTCCACCCGTTGGTAACGCCGGGTATCTGCATTTTTGCATTGAGTTCATTGATGATGTCATCTTTGGTCAAGCCATCCCGCCACTCATCGGTGGGTTTCAGTAAAATAATGGTTTCAATCATACTGATCGGTGAGTTATCCGTTGCTGTGTTTGCACGACCGGCTTTTCCTAATACATGTGATACTTCGGGGACACTACTAATAAGCTTATCCTGCACCTGCAACAATCTTTTGGCCTCAGAATTTGAGACATCTGGTAAGGTTACGGGCATAAATAAAAGAGAGCCCTCATCCAGCGGTGGCATAAATTCAGAACCTAATCGTGTCATCATCAGGATGCCGATCAGCAAGGCAACCAGATTGATACCGATAATGGTCTTGCGCCATTGAAGGCACCATTTTAAAATGGGAGAATATATGTTTTCCAAGGTCCGGGTAATAGGATTGGCGCTTTCAGGTTTAAGCCTTCCTTTCATAAAAAAGGAGATCAATACCGGCACTAATGTAATTGCAACGACGGCATCCACAAGCAGGATAAATGTTTTGGTCCATGCCAGGGGATGGAATAATTTTCCTTCCATACCGGTAAGCAGGAATATGGGCAAAAAAGATGTAATTACAATAATGGTAGAATAAAACACCCCCGGCCCCACCTGTTGCGAGGCTTTGAGGATTACGTCCATACGCTCAACAGGGGTAAGCGGATCTTTATTCTTTTTAAATAATTTCACAATAACCTGTTTTAATTAGATTAATTTATTTCCTGCTTTGTGGGTGAGCCGCTTTCTTTTGTTTCCTGCGCCTCACTTAAGTGACGGTAAGTGTTTTCGACCATCACTATGCCATCATCAACCGCAACATCAATAGCGAGTGCTATGCCCGTTAATGACATAATATTCGAGGAGATGCCAAATGCTTCCAGCAGGATAAATCCAATAGCAACAGAAACAGGTAACTGGATGAGGATAACTAGCGTACTTCGCCAGTGAAACATAAAAAGAATCACTACAATAGAAACTGTAATCAGAATCTCTATTAAAGTACCTTTCACAGACCTGATCGCTTCACCAATCAGAATGCTCCTGTCGTATGAGGTTTTGAAACTAACGCCTTCGG
>JAKFCK010000394.1:0-3338 GCA_036676685.1 Chitinophagaceae bacterium
GGGCACAGTACAAAAGAGAACGTTCAGCTTCTAAAACCAGCACACACGTGTAAGCAATGGAATTTAAAGAACTCGATCCCATATTACATTCGCAGCTCAGGCTTGCCGTGATCAGTTTGCTTATCAGTGTAAAGGAGGCGGAGTTTACATTTATCAAAGAAAAAACAACCGCTACGGCCGGAAACCTCAGTGTACAGATCAACAAACTGAAGGAGGCAGGTTATATTGATGTAACCAAACAGTTTAAAGACAATTACCCCCTTACACTTTGCAGGATCACCAAAAAAGGCATCGACGCATTCGAAGCTTATGTGAGTGCATTGCAATCTTATATGAATCCCGGGCAGGCTTTATAATCCATAACTGCACAGTAACCAACGATAAAATTAATTTTTACAAACCTTTTCTTCCCCCGGCCGTTATACCTTTACAGATATCTTCTTACATGGCTGAAATCGTAGCGGTACACAACCTTCATAAACAATTTGACAATATAAACGCTGTTAACGGGCTTTCTTTTACGGTAAACCAGGGAGACGTATATGGCTTTTTAGGAGAAAATGGCGCGGGCAAATCCACTACGATCCGGATGATGCTTACACTGATAAAACCCACGCAGGGAGATATTACATTATTTGGCAAATCATTATCTTCCCATAGAAATGAAGTGTTGAGGCAGGTAGGGGCAGTAATCGAGCGGCCCGACCTGTATAAATATCTATCGGCCTACGATAACCTTTCCATTTTTGCGCGGCTCAGTGGTTTAAAAGTTACCCGAAAATTATTGATGGACCAGTTGGAAAGGGTAGGCCTGGCAGACAGGAGCACTTCCAAAGTAAAAACCTATAGCCAGGGAATGAAACAGCGGCTAGGTATAGCTGTTGCATTGGTGCATGATCCCAGGCTCATCATTTTGGATGAACCCACAAACGGGCTCGACCCGCAAGGAATAGCGGATATCCGTAAACTAATCCTGGGCCTTAGCCGGGAACACGGCAAAACTGTGATCGTATCTTCTCACCTCCTTTCCGAGATCGAACAGGTGGCCAACCGGATGATCATCATTCATAAAGGGGAAAAGATTACGGAAGGTGTTGTGAGTGAACTGTTGGATCCTGCACATACTATCGTGGAAATACAGACCACGGATGACAAGCAGGCTATGCAATTATTAAAGGATTCCTTATGGGATAAAAATATACAAATTTCGGAACGGGGGATCAGGTTACAAATGGACCGGGCCGCAGTGCCGGCCCTGGCGGCATGGCTGGCCGGGATCGGCCCCGGCATACTGGCGATCAAACCCCGTAATTCCCTGGAAGATTATTTCTTATCTCTCACCAATACTTCAAATAATGTGGACGCTGCTGCAAATTGAATTATTTAAAATATCCAAACGTCCACGTACCTATATTGCCTTTGCGGTGGTGACAGCTATAGTAGCCATCTTTCAATTCGCTTTTAAAGTTGATGGGCAGAGTTACATGAACCTGATGTTGCAAAGCGTGCAGGATAGTTTCGAGCTGGACAAAAGCAAAGCGATCAATGGTTATTTCATGTGTTATATCATCCTGAACACATTGCTGATACAAATTCCTATTCTTGTGGCGCTGGTGGCCGGCGATGCGATATCCGGCGAAGCCAATATGGGAACCCTCCGGTTATTATTAACAAAACCAATCAGCCGCACACAGGTAATTTTGGTAAAATTTGCCGCGTCGTTCATCTACACAATAGGGCTATTGATATGGATGGCGGTGATGGCCCTGTTTGTGAGCCTGCTGGTTTTTGGGGCTGATGATATGCTGATTTTCCGGGTAAAAGGAGATGAATCCCAGATACTTCAGATAACTAAGGATGATATTATGTGGCGGTATTTTGCGGCTTTTGCATATGCTGCAGCGGCATTAACAGTGATCGCGGCACTGGGCATCCTGCTTTCTGTGTTTGCCGAAAATTCAATCGGGCCCATTATCACCACCGTGTGTATAGTAATTGTATGTACTATTATCAGTAATATCAATGTCCCGATCATAGATACTACAATTAAACCCTGGCTCTTCACTTCCTACCTGGTAGGCTGGAAAGGTTTTTTTTATATCGGGACTAACGGGGACGGGGAGCCGATAAAGGGCAGTATTGAGAACTGGCCGGCCATCAGGAACAGCCTGTTAATCCTTATGGCCCATATTGTCCTGTTCATCGCAGCAGCAGTAATCGCATTTAAAAGAAAAGATATATTATCATAAAACCGGCACCATGAAAAAGATTTGTTTTTTGTTTACGTTTTGTATCCTGGGTACACTAGGGTCATTTGCGCAGGATATAAACCTGCTGTTGCAGAAAGTAAAACAAAAGATAGCCCTCGTGAAAGATTACGAAGCTTCAGGCAAAATGAAAACCAATGTTACATTCCTGAAAGTTCCTGTGGCTAACGTGAAGGTCTATTTCAAAAATCCCAATAAACTCAAAGTGAAGAGTGAGAAAGGTCTTTCCTTTATTCCAAAAGGTGCAGTAAGTATCAATATGAATAACGTGCTGAGTAATGGCAATTATACGGTCATTGATGCCGGAACAGAACAGATTGGGACCACAACCGTGAGGGTGGCCAAATTACTGCCGGAAGATGATAATAGCGATGTGGTGTTAAGCACGGTATATATTGACGTAGCCACAAACCTTATTCGCCGCGCCAAAACAACTACCAAAGAAAACGGCAGCTATGAACTGGAGATGACTTATGGCAAGTACGCCAATTACAGCCTGCCGGACAAGATCATTTTTACTTTCAATACCAAGGATTATAAATTACCCAAGGGGGTTACGTTTGATTTTGACGATGGCAGCGCTGCTCCAAAACCCGCAGCTAAGGAAAAAAACAAGAAAGGCAGGGCGGAGATCAGCTTCAGCAGTTACAGCATCAACAAAGGGATTGCTGAATCCGTTTTTCTGTAAGCACGGGGTTTAGTTTTCTTCCAGGGTGATCTTTTCATCCACCGCATTTTTTAACACAGAAGCACTCATCTTTTTAAGGGGGTTCTGGTACTGCTCTTTATTTTCCCGGCGGTTATTAATAATATCCAGGCAGGTGTATATTGCCGCGCGAAAAGATGATTCATTAGCTGTGCCCTTACCTGCTATATCAAATGCAACCCCATGATCAGGAGACGTTCTTATTCCCGGAAGCCCTGCCGTATAATTTACTCCCTCACCAAATGCCAATGATTTAAATGGTATCAATCCCTGGTCGTGGTAAAGCGCCAGCACCGCATCAATGAAAAAGAGGCCGCGTATCCCCACCACGTCGATCAGCAGTGCGCCGACCGGCGGCCCGATGC
>JAKFCK010000395.1:0-20000 GCA_036676685.1 Chitinophagaceae bacterium
TGTTTTGTTATCATAAACGGAGAGTTTGAATGTTCAAAACAAGGGGTAAGCAATACCCTAATTGCTAACATGGAATTAACAATTTAGAAGGCAATTTATTTGACAATATTACTCTCCAAAAATTGCAAATGCAAGCAAATAATCCACTTTTTGGTGACCGGAACAATGAGGGACAGGGTCTTCGGGCTCCCCTGGTTTTGGTGTCGGCGTATTTAAGCATTTTTCTTTAAGCTGCCGGGCCCGGTAAGTTTTACAGGGTACTTACCCCACTTCTGCACAATTAGCATTTTACCAGGGGTATATAGTTAGTAAAGTCTGAAAGGGAAAATGAATTGCTGCAGCTCTTACAAAAGAATGACAACTCTACTCCAACTTAATGGAGAGGGTTTCCACATCCACCGGGAGGCTATGTGCTTCAATAGAATTACCATGGCTGCATAACCAGCCTGGTTTATCCTGTATCCCTGTGGGCAAATACAAGATTGAAAAACGCTACAGTCCGAGGTTCAAGACAAAAATTCACCGAAACCGGGATACCCTGGAAAGTTGTTTATACGGAATACACTGCCCGAAGCCTGGAAAATGTAACTCCAAATCAAAAAACAGGAATGCAAAAAAAACAGGGAGGTAGAAACCATCCCTGCATTAAAGAAAAACTAAGCACTGAGAAAGATAAAAGTATTTATTAATTTTTAGCGGGATCTAAAGCTTTTGTTATCCGGCCTGTTACATCCTGCAGGTGAAGTTTAGAGTTTGTATCTTTCATTAGAGGCAAAACGCTCCGGATGTCTGCAGCCAGTGATCGCATATGTCCCTTTATCAAAGACATTGCGTCATTTGTTTTACTTAAACCCGCAGGTGCAAACGGGCTCACGGGCCCCTGGGGGGTTGGAGGATCAACGAGGTTTACTAATTTTTCAACATAAATCTTTTGCAGGTTGCGGCGATAGATTTCAATTGGAGCCCGACTGTTTAATTCACTCCATATCCCTTTTTTCAAATCGTTCAGCATTTCAGTAGCCGTATAAGCTTTAGTTGCATCAAATGCCTCGGACTGTAGTAACTTATTAATGGTGTTGCCACTTAACAACCTGCTAAGTACGGGATCCTGTGCAGCTGCGATTGTATTCATATCCCCTACACCTGCCAGGGTAGTTAATTTTTTATTCAACAACCATTTGGGTGTGGTAAATAACTGCTGATGTAAAAACTGCATCGCTTCCTTCTGGGTAGCTTCAGGCACATACTCATAAATCACACCACCCTCTTCTACCATTTTAGGAGTAGTCGTGAAGCCTCCAATGTTTTTTGCAACATGGCCCATATACCTGCTGAATTGTTGTGTGACCTGCGTGTACATCGTCCTTGCATTTTCATAGCTGGTATTCTCTTCCTTTGTCCATTCCAAAAGATTTGGCAATATGCGTTTTAAGTTTTTTATCCCATAAGTACTGGCCAACATCGCATTGTCCCCAACATCTTCATTTTGTCCACGCGGATCATTGGCATCTGTTTCTGTTCCGAACCACAGCCGTTTATTACCGAGCTTTTGAATGACCCATTTATTTAACACGGGTTTTTCCTGGTCCGGTGATTTTGTCTCCGGGAATAACCGGTAGCCCCATTCAATGGCCCATTTGTCATAATCCCCGATACGGGGGAATAATCCTGCCCGGCCTATATTGTCCTCAGGTTGGGCTACGTAATTAAAACGGGCGTAATCCATAATAGAAGGCGTATGGCCGTTGGCCTCAACCCATTTTTTATCTCGCAATTTTTCTACCGGCACGGTGGATGAGGCGCCATAGTTATGGCGAAGACCGAGCGTATGCCCTACTTCATGGGAAGAAACAAAACGGATCAACTGTCCCATTAATTCATCATCGAAAATCATTTTGCGGGCTGTTGGGTCCACTGCTGCTGTTTGTACAAAATACCAGTTGCGAACAAGGGACATTATATTGTGGTACCAGTTCACGTGTGTTTCAAGGATCTCACCACTACGAGGATCATGCACGTGCGGTCCGCTTGCATTTGGAATATCGGAAGGCTTATATACTATCACAGAATGCCTGGCGTCTTCAATGCTCCAGTCAGGATCCGTTGGAGCAGTTTTGGCTACTATTGCATTTTTAAAACCAGCTTGCTCAAATGCTTTTTGCCAGTCGTTAACGCCCTGAATCAGGTAGGGCACCCATTTTTTCGGCGTGGCGGGATCAATATAATAAACGATAGGTTTTTTGGGTTCTACCAGTTCACCCCTGTTGTATTTTTCCAGGTCTTCCTCTTTTGGTTCCAGTCTCCAGCGGGTGACCATTGAAACCCTCTTCACGCCTTGCGGATCTTTATCAAAATCAGTATAGCCTGTAGCAAAATAGCCAACCCGTGGGTCAAAGTACCTCGGCCTCATTGGTACCTTAGGAAGTAAAACCATGGAACTGTTTAGTTCATAAGTTGCCGGCGTGGAACTTCCTGGTCCCGCACCGGGACCGGGAGCGCCCTGTGCAGGCGCCGGCGTTTTGCTATACGTTTTAAGTGTACGGATCTCAATATTTAAAGGGTGGGAACGTATAGTATCAATGTAAGAACGGTCAGCCAGGAGTTGCCCCAATGAAAGTGATCTTTTAACGTTACTCTCAAAAAATAAAATATCATTATCGCCATTGGAGAAATCAGTAAAATCGATCACCACCCCCTTACCATCCTTTGAATAGGCTTTGACGTCGAACGAAGCTACCAACGGTTGCAGGTTAGAATTTATAACAGAGCGATACATGCCATTTTCCGTGCTGTCGCTCGACATTTCCTGGAAGGACATATTTTTCATGTAAACCTTATTATTAGGCCCCTTTTCAAACCGTATAACGTTGTCCCCTATCTGGTCACCAGCGTACCCTACCATTTGCGCCCTGCCACCGGCAGCAGCCTTTGAGATACGGTTTACCACCAAAATATCCTGGCCCAGTAAGGAATCCGGGATCTCGAAGAAATAACGGTCTTCGAGTTTATGCACCAGGAAAAGCCCAAGATCCGTTTTAGCCTTAGCAGTAATTACATCATGGTAAGGACGCGGGCCGGGCGATAGCCTTGAAACAGGCCCCCTGGCACCAGGCGCAGCAGCAGTGTCCCCGGCAGGCCTCGTTTGGGATAACCCTATGAGTGGCGCAGCCAGGGCTGTAGCAACTATCAACGAGCCTCTCAATATTTTTTGAATTGTCTTCATTATTTCGAAATTTTTATGTTTGAATGTGGATGTATGATGATTGCGGATTTACCCGGTTCTTTTTAAACCGATACCTAAAGGAATTCCTTACCTGGAACTGATTGCTTTATAATCCAGCAGCTCCACATCTTTGGAAAAATGATCTTCCTTAACCAACTCCTCTTTCATAAGATCGGTGCTCAGGTATTTTTTATTGCTGTCGCTAAAAACCGTTACCACCACTGCATCGCCGCCTAATTTATTTTGCAGCTGCAGGGCGCCTAAAAAATTAGCCCCGGATGAAATGCCTACGGCAAGGCCGAGTTGCTTTGCGAGCTTCTGCGCCATGATGATCGAATCCCCGTCTGAGGCCTGCACTACTTCGTTTAGTTTATCCAATTCCACGATGGCAGGAATGAACTCATCTGATATGCCCTGTATCCTGTGCGACCCCACTTTGTAACCAGTAGAAATAGTAGGAGACTCTTTAGGTTCCAGGGGATGAACCAAAATAAAGTTATTTCTCTTTTTTAAATAACTGCCAACACCCATGATAGTACCACCTGTACCCACACCAGCTACGAATGCATCAGGCGACAAGTCTATGGACTGCAGCTGCATCCATATTTCTTTTGCCGTGGTTTTTTCATGTGCCTCAGCATTGTAAATATTTTCAAATTGTTTGGGTAGAAAAATGTTTTCATTTTCTTTTGCCATCTTCTCACTCAAGGCAATACTGCCCAGGAAACCACCTTCGGCTTTTGAAATGAGAATAACTTCTGCGCCAAGGCTTTTAATAATATCTGTCCTTTCTTTGCTCAGCCAGTCCGGCATAATAATTTTTACATCATGGCCCAAAGCCTTGCCTATGGCGCTGAAGGAAATTCCGGTATTCCCACTCGTTGCTTCCACAATGGTATCCCCTGGTTTTATGGTTCCCAGATGATATGATTTTTGCAGGATGTATAAAGCCATGCGGTCCTTGATACTCCCGGTTAAATTATAGTTCTCGCATTTTACATACAGCTTACGGCAATCCTGTTTATACCGGTATGATATTTCCAGCATGGGCGTATTGCCGACCATATGCCAGAGGTGCTCCAGTTTATTGGTCAATTTTGCTTCCATGGTTGCCAACTTTTCAGTTTCATAGCAACCGCAGTCTGTCAGGATTTTCATTTTTCAGCTGTTGATTTTTGAAATTCATTTTTCACATCGTCCAGCAGGCGGATGAATTTATTGATGTCGGCATCATAGCCGTATCCGTGCGGTGCGAGTTTGTTTTCATTACCATCCAGGAAGAAATAATAAGGCTGGGTATTGGCGCCAAATTTTGTTACCTGGAAATCTGCGTGTTTATCTCCCAGTGTTTCCACTTTTTTATCCAGGGCCTTGCTGAAATATTGTTCGTTTTCCGGCAGGTCAATATTTTGTACGTCTACGTATAGGGAGACAATGACAAAATCTTCTTTTAGCCTTTGCATCACCTTAGGATCGCTCCACACCTGGCCTTCCATCTTGCGGCAGTTCACGCAATTGATGCCGGTAAAATCAAGCATGAGTGGCTTTTTTAATTTCCGGGCCACTTCCAGCGCTTCGTCATAATCGAAATAAGTGATCATGCCATATTTCACTACAACTTCCGGTTCATATATTTTCATGATATCATGGTACTTCAGCGGACGTGGCAACGTTGTGTTGTTTGTTGCATTCGCCAGGCCCCCTTCATTGGGTTGGGGGGCATAGTCTTTTTGGGTAAAATCCTGTGTACCCATTGGCGGCACGAATGCAGAGATCGCTTTCAAAGGTGCACCCCATAAACCGGGCACCATGTAGATGGCAAAACTGAAAGTGGCCAATGCAAAAAATAACCTCGGGATCTTCAGGTGAGGAACACCAAAATCATTTTTAGGGAGCTCATCATCATGATTGAATTTTAATTTACCCAGGAGATATAGGCTAAGGAAAAAGAATATGGCAATCCAGAGACTGATAAAAGTTTCCCTGTCAAGGAAACGCCAGCCTTTTACAAGGTCTGCATTGGAAAGAAATTTTAAAGCGAGCGCCAGTTCTAAAAATCCCAGGGTTACTTTAAGGGCGTTCATCCATCCGCCCGCGCGGCCAAGTTTATTCAGGAAACTTGGGAACACTGCAAACAGGGCAAAGGGCAATGCTAGCGCCAGTGAGAATGCAAACATGCCCACCAGCGGGCCGTAATAACTGCCCTGCGCAGCCAATACCAGTAAATTTCCTATAATGGGGCCCGTGCAGGAAAAAGAGATCAATACCAGGGTAAGCGCCATAAAAAAGATGCCTGCAAAGTTGTGCATGCCCGCCTGTTTATCAGCCCTTGTTCCCCAGGATGCAGGCAAGCTGATCTCGAATGCGCCAAGGAATGAAATACCGAACAGTAAAAAGATGGCAAAGAAAACAAGATTGGCAATCCAGTTTGTGGCAAGATTATTCAACGCTGCCGGGCCAAATATCAAAGTGATCAAAAAACCCAGTAACGTAAATATGATGATGATAGATAGGGAATAATACAAGGCATTTTTAATGCCTTCCGCCTTTGTTTTTCCACGCTTGGTAAAAAAACTAACGGTGATGGGTATCATGGAATAGACGCAGGGAGTAAGAAGCGCCAGTAATCCTCCACCAAAAGCCGCAAAAAATATCCATGTTAGCGACCGGTTTTTAGTCATGCCATCACTGCTGTTTGCAACAACTACTTTTTCCGCGGCAGGCTGGATAAAAAATTTAAAGTTTTCCTCGCCGGGCTTGTACTCCTCCCCTTGTTTATACAGATAACTTAGGGTGCCTTTCAGCACGAGGCTGTCTGTGTTACTAACCTGCAGTTTTTGCTGCCACAATACCGAATCAGAAAAATAGTTTACGGCCGCTCCTGCAGTGGGATCCTGTTCTGAGCGAACAGTGCCTTTCTCGTCAATGGCCCCGGTAAGGTATTTATTGAAAACAGCATCAAAAGCGATCGTAGAATAAAATAGATCATCCCCGTTTTTTTGTAGCGCATATAACTTTACCCCCGCGGGTATATTTGCCTTTATGCTCACTACAACTTCCTTGTCATTGATCCTTGCTTTATCAAAACTAAAACGTACACCCGGGAGGTCCTGCCCTGAAGTTCTTAAGGCAAAAAGAAGTACAGCTGCCAACACAAGCTGGCGCAACAACTTTCTCATATTTGTTAATTTTTTACTTTAGGGCCAGTGAAAATTTTTGGGTAGTGGGCGGGAGGCATTGCGTATCATCACAAACCATAAATTCTACGCTGCCGGAAATATTGGTTTTCACAGGGGCCTTCAACTTAATGACCTGGACAAAATCTACCTTATTGGAAAATTGTTTTACATCCACTCCAAATAAGGGTTCATGTTTCTGTTCAAGTTTACCGATTTCTTTTACTTTACCTTCCAGGGTGACCAGGGGGTTCTTAGTAAAAGAAATTACCGTTGCTACCGGCCCCCCGTCGGGCGTGGATTGGGAATACAGGTGCCAGTGGTTATCGATATTCGCTGTGATATGCACTTCGTAGGTAGTGGCATTGATTTTTTTTGCAGAGAAATTCCATTTTACCGGGGTCTGTATCTGAGAAAAACACAGTTGTGAAAAAAGGAGAAATGCGACAAGCAGGGAACTTTTTACCATATAAGTATTTTATTTATAGCTTAATTAGTGATGTAATAGTATAAAGACGTTTCTCCGGGCATTTACTACTAGTCGGACTATGAAAATATTTTGTTAAGAGATTTTTAAAAAGAGCGGCTAATATGATAATTATAAATTACCCTGTGAAGCGGGTGAAATGATTCGGTGGAAGATGGTGAGCAACTTGATGCATTAGAACGCAAAAAATCTGCATTGGATGTCTCAGGTGGAATATTCCTGGATTTAATTTCCCGGGTTTCCAGGGCTTTGGAAAAGTGTCCCTTACCAGTATTCTGTAAAATATATATTTAACCGAATTACACTGCTGCATGTCGTTGCAGGCTGGCTTCAAATTTTGTCAACTGGTCCTCAGGAAATTTCTCATTCTTTTTTGCTGTTTCTATTGCTTTGTTTTATGCTTCTATAGCCTTTGCCTTATTTCCTGCAAGGTACTGCAACCGGGCTATATTGTTATAGGTAACAGGTAAGTTCATGCTTAAGGGATAATTATCCACCTGGGCCTGGTATGTATATGCTGCAAACTCATACAATCCTTTGATAAGAGCTGACTTTTTAACTTCAGCCATATAATTTACTGCAACAAGCGCTTTTGCCTGTCGTACATTGATCCCGGACACCGTGACTTCATTTTGATATTTGGCAGCCAACTCAGAAAGGTGGGACATGGCGGCAATACAAGGCAGGCACCAGGTAGCCCGGAATTAAACAACATATATTTTTCCTTTTTCAAACTTTTTAACGGCACTGCCCTTTATCCATTTATCCACCTTCATGGCCGGGGCAGGATCACCAATGTTCAACACATTATTCTGCACCTGGGCAATCGCCGCCGCTGGCCCCAGAAAAATACACAGCCGCAAAAAAACATACAGCTTTTCATCAATTGAGATATTATTAAGAAAATATTTTTTTCCGGCTTTTTAGCTTGTTCTTGCCAATTCAATCATGGCAGCGACCTCCTCTACTGCCGCATCTTCGCCACCGGAGAAGCCGGTAAACTTAAAGCGGATATTCCCGTTCTTGTCTATCACAAATTTTGTAGGTATCCCGGTAACTTTATAACTTTCCACCACTTTGTTTACGCCGCTTACCGGGTCTTTCAGATCCATCGGCACCAGGAAAGAATAGTTTTTATCTTCAATAAACTTTTTTGCATTTTTTACCGGTGTACTATCGCCTCTTTCCCATGTATGGATAAAAAGAAATTGTACATCTGCATCATTCTTATACCTGTTCACTGCCAGCTGCATAGCCGGGAACGAGGCCTTACAGGGTCCGCACCAGGTGGCCCAAAAATCTATGAGCACCACTTTACCTTTCATCGACTCCAGCGAAACTTCATTCCCGTTTATGTCTGTTAACGTAAAACCTGGTGCAGGTAAATTGATCATTTGTTTGGCCAGGTCCTTCCTAATTTTATCCGCCAGCATTTTTGTTACCGAAGCCATGTATTCATCGTAGCCGGCGTTGCTTCCTTTAACCTTCACATATAATGTTTTTAAGGCATCTTTCATTTCCGCGGTTGCCTGGCCCTCTTTCACAGCTTCATCTATTATATCAAAAGCTTCGTTATCACGATTGAGTGCAATCAGTATTTTTGCATAGTTGGCATTAATGTTTCCCCTCACAGTCTTTGAGCTGTCGTGTGCTTCCCGTATATAGGTTAAGGCTTCCCCGTATCTTTTTTGCTTGAATAAGATATCCGCTAGCGCACTATTATAACCTACATAGCCTGTTGCTGCGAAGGCTGCTCCCGGATCGTTGCGATTGGTGGTCATATATTTGTAAGCATTCGCCCTTGCCTTTTTCAATAACTCGGTAGCTTCTTTCAGATGCCCCTTTTGTACCAGGCGCATGGCCGGGCCCGCCCAGCCTTCACCTTTCCATACCGGGGTCTCGGTCATGTTGGCATATTGTACAGCTTTTTTTACATTGTTCGCTTCTGCGTAAGCGGATGCCACCGCATTGCGTACGTAATCATACTGGATGCGATCCTTACCGAATTTTTCCGGTGGAAACTTTTTGATCCATGCTTTATAGAGGGCCTCTTTTTTTACCGGGTCTTTTTCATCATACACTGCTTTTGTTTCATCCCCTCTCACGGCAACGCCCAACGGAAATTTTTTCTTTACAGCAGCCTGGATAGAATCGGAAACAGAGACCTTTTTGAGCTGGTAAAAGAAATTGGATGCAGTAAGCCAATCCTCTTCTTTGCCTGATTGGATCAAGCTATAAAGCTTTGATTCCAGCAAAGCTTTGTCTGCATCATTTTCGGAATTGGCCAGGCGGGAGTAGTATCTCCTGGTTGTATCTGCGGGCGTGTTGCCAGCTTGTGCAAACACATTTACACTTTGTGCAAGCAGGGCAGATACAAAAACAATTTTAAAATATTTTTTCATTTTTATTGATTTGAATTAATGTAGGTAAAGATTTATTTTCCTGTCCCTTTTATATTAATACATCCATTTAATGTTCTGTGCGATCCCTGTTTTTCCTTTTCTCAATTAATAATGTGCCCGTTAAAAAATCCATAAACTACAGCTGCTGGAATTACTAACGTGGCCAGTTTTCAACACCCAGTAACTAATTGCTGTTGTTAAATATTTTATCTACTGCTCTATTTAATGCTTCGCCATATAAATTTCTGCCAAGAAATTTACCGTCCGGGCCGATGAGAAAATTTGTTGGTATGGATTTCACATAGTAGCTTTTTGCAACAGCACCGCCGAAACCGTTGAAATCAACGAGGTGCGGCCATAAGGCAATCTGATCTTTTTGGATAGCACTGCGCCATGCCCCCTTGGCATCTTCCTTATCAAGTGATACACTTACAACAATAAAATTTTTGTCTTTATATTTTTCAAATACGGCTTTTACATTTGGGTTTTCCTTGCGGCAAGGAACACACCAACTGGCCCAAAAGTCCAGAAAAACATATTGGCCTTTGAAATCTGAAAGTTTCACCTTTTTGCCGGCAGTATCCTCCAGGGCGAAATCAATAATTGGCTTGCCGACACCAGTAGATTTAGCAACTTTCAGTTCCTCTTTCAAATTTTGAATAGAAGGATATAACTGATATTGTTTAGGAAGCTTAATAAGTAACCTTTCAATTTCATCAGGTACCATTTTCTTTCTAGGTGTCCAAACGGGCTCACCTCCATACTGGAGCAACGCCAGGGCTGCAACGGGGGACTGCTTTTTAGTTGTAATGAACTTTAAATAAACCACCCGATCTCTTATTGAATTAAGTGAATCGGTAATCACAGTTATACGCTTCTCCTTTTCATCTTCATTCGAATTTTGCAAAATACGCAGTGCCTTGTTCTGCGTATCGATATACAGATTTATATCTTTTGAATAGGCCTGATAATCATTATTGGCAATCGATCCTTTTCCTGATACAATACAATCGCTAAGATTTTGGGGAGCTTTAATATGAACTTCACCTGGCAAAAGAAAAAGACTTACATAATCGAGCTTTCCCTGATTGGAAGTCTCTCTATGTAGAGGTTTTAAACTAAGTATAACAACGATAGGTTCGTTAATCTCTTTTTGAAATTTGAAATGTCCATTGTTAATGATGCAGCTATCAAAAATAAAACCACCTCCAATCTTTCTATACGTGATGTCCAGCATTCTTTTGCCTTCTGTGACAAAATCAAGTTCACCGGAAACGATTAAGACGTCCGCCCTTTGTGCTCTGCCAACGATGGTTATGATAAGAGCAATAATAAATGTTAAAGAGTATTTCATTCGCATAGTCAAAAATTTCTAAATGAGTTTGATTGGTTTTCAAAACTCCCAGTTTTTCCGAAAGGAAGGTTATCTCCCGCTCTCCTGCCCTTGCTAAAGCAGGGCGGATACAAAAACAATCTTAAAATAATTTTTCATCTTGTTGTTGTAATCTGGTGGAATTACCCGGTTAGTTTCATGGTTCTTTTTGGATATCGGATATCGAATGTTGGATGTCGGATGTTAAATGGATTTCGGGTATATAGCTTATATAGGTATATAAAGTCCTTCAGCCGGTAAGTACTTATTTACTTCATAAACTTTATATACCTGAACCTTGAACCGTCATTTTATGACCTCTTTTAATTTTTCGTGCAGTGCCTCTTCTCTTAAATTATTGGCGATCACTTTGCCTTCCTTATCCAATAAAAAACTGGTAGGCACTACTTTAATTCCGTATTCTTTTACAATGTCGCTTTCCCAGCCTTTGAGATCACTAACATGGCTCCAGGTTAACCCGTCCTTTTCTATTGCTTTCATCCACGCATCTTTTTTAGTATCCAGTGATACACCTACGATCTCAAAACCCTTATCATGAAACAGCTGGTACGCTTTTACCACGTTGGGGTTCTCTTTCCTGCAGGGTGCGCACCAGCTTGCCCAAAAATCAACCAGTACATATTTACCCCGCAGATCAGAAAGCCTGATCACTTTTCCGGAAGTATCCGTTATGGCAAAATCGGGTGTGGCGCCGATTCCTGTTTTTTCCGCGATGCGCCGATACTCTTTTATTCTTCTTCCATACAGGCTGTTTTTAGCCTTGTCCCCTAACATTGAGAATGTTTTAATCTCCATTTCCGGGTTAGGGTAATTCACAAACCTGTCGAGGATGATAAATGGCCCTACCGGCGACTGCGGGTATTTTGCGATAAAAGCAGTAACTGCTGCTGCAGTCTGGTCGTTCAACGATTGCATTCCATCATCAAATATTTTTCTTTCCTCAGCAGGAGCTTTTACTTTTCCTTTTTCTGTTACAGAATCAAGGCGCCTGTACATCGGTCCCGCCTGTGATGCGATCTTCCGCCAGGCAATGCTCCATTCCTTCCATTGATCTGTAGAAGGACTGCCCAAAACAGTTGACTGGAACAGGGAATCTTTATGGCCTTTGATCATTATTTTTCCGCTCTCTAAAAAAAATCCTAGCTGCTGCTGCTTACCTTCAATTTTTAAAATATAAAACAAGGGCTCCCCTATCTTTCCTTTAAAACTAAAACTCCCTTTTTTTGCAAATGTTGAGTCTGTAATCTTCTCCTCCGCATCATTGGTATAGAGATATACTTTTTCATTTTTAAGTCCTGCTATTTTACCGGAAACAGTGTAAGACTTTAAAATTCGCTTGTTGGCTTCCTGGGCTGTGGCAGAAAAAACAAACAACATAAAAACAATCACCGGGATGCATATATTTTTTCGCATGATCTCTTTTTGAATATTAATGGAGAAAAATCTCTTTGGAAAGCAATGTTTTCCAAAGAGATAATGGCGGATCTTAACTTTTCAGGGTTAGTCACCCCCTGGGTGGCTAACCCGGTGAAATATTTAAACGCGTCTTAGTGCGACCTGGCATGCTAATATCCTGTATTCTGAACAAGATTAGGATTTGCCTGCATCTCCTGCAATGGCACAGGATATAGTTGCTGGAAGGGCTGCCAGGCAGTTTTTATAGCGCTCAACGTGGCCGTGGCTTTATTTAATCTTTTTAGGTTGAACCACCTGTCCGAAGACTCCGTAAATAACTCTACCCACCTTTCATGTTCGATAGCAGCCAGTAACGCCGGCTGGGTAGCAGCAGTTGTATTGCCAAGATTCGCCCTGGTTCTTATGGCATTCAGATCTGCCTGAGCCCCGGAAATATTATTTAATTGTGCCCTTGCCTCAGCTCTTATTAAATACATTTCCCCCAGGCGGATCATTACGGAGTATTCGTTACCGGTAGTTCCGGTCCTTAACTTATACTTAAATGGATAATAATGGGTTTTCCCGTTATATACTATGGATTTTGCCCAGTTTACTTTACGCAGGTCACCTGTTTCAAAGGTATTGGCCAGCGTATCATACAAAACAAATGTAGGTGTGGTAGAGGCAGGGATCCACTCAGGTCCCATGCCCGTAACGCCGGGCACATTGGCAATTTGCCAGATTGTTTCATTACTTGTTTTAATAAACGAATTGGCGAATGTTTCCAAACTGTACACACCACTGCTGATCACTTCGGTGGCCTCCGTTTCTGCAGCGGGCCAGTTTTGCTGGTAGAAATAGACCCTTGCCAGCATAGCCGTTGCCACTCTCCTGTTTATCCTCGCTCTCTCTGCTGATGGGTAAGTATTCGTCAACAAACCTTTTGCAGCTACCAGGTCAGCAACTATTTGCTGGTATACCTGTGCCGCCGGGGTCCTGGGAGTGAGACCTGTTTCCAGTGCGTTGGTGGATATTACCAATGGCACGTCCCCAAAAAAGTTGGTAAGGAAGTAATAATAATATGCTCTCCAGAATTTTGCTTCACCCAACAATTGGTTTTTAACCGAGGTACCCAGTGAGGAGGACTCTACACCTTGTATCGCATAGTTAGCCCTACCAATGGTTGTGTACATATTGTTCCATAAAAGGTTGGCATCATTTCCTGCTGCCAGCGTATTGTTCTTAAAAGCATCGTAAGTGGTGCTGGTAAGAAAATAGGCATCATCTGCACTCATCGCTCCATACCTGTTATTAGCTAAAGTGGAGGTAGAAGTGCTGTTAAGACTGTATAAACCCAGTATTACGCTTGTAGCAGTGGCTGAGTCCACAAATGCTTGATCCTGGCCGATGGCATTTGGAGGTGTGCCGTTCTCCACAAACTTTTTGCAGGAAGAAAGTACCAGGGCCACTACGATAATAAAAACCGTAGTAGTTAAAATTCTTTTATTATATAGGTTGTTGTGCATTTTACAATTTTTAAAGTGATACATTAATACCGGCAGTGATAACCCTTAAAGGAGGCATTACGATGGATGCCTGGTTAATTGTTGAAATGGTTTCAGGATCACTTACATACTTGTTGTTTGTCCACGTTACCAGGTTTTGCCCCTGGACGTAAATCCGGCATTCACTTAGTTTAAACCTGTTTATTACGGTTGCAGGTAATGAATAAGAGAGTTGAACATTTCTCAATCTTGCAAAAGACGCATCACCCCATGTGGCAGTGGAGTTTCCAAAGCTTGAGTACACCGTATTGGAAGTAGAGGCCCTTGGCAACACATTTACATCGCCCGGAGCTCTCCACCTGTTGAGCCAGTAAGTGGATTGATTGCCGCTGGATAGAATGCCAGGGAAACCGCTCGGAGTGATACTGCCATCCTGTTTGGTAAACTGGAAAAAGAAACTTAATTCAAGTTGCTTATAGCTTAAGGTGTTGCTTATGCCACCGTACATTTTAGGCGCGGTATAACCAGCCATTGACCGGTCTAAATTAAAATTAGGCGTAAACGTAGGAAGTTTGCTCCTTTGGTCAAGGAATTGGGGCCGGCCGGTAGCGGCGTCAACTCCTAAATAAGTATACCGGAAATTGATACTTAACGGCTGGCCAAGCAATTGCTGGTTATAAGAAAAATATTGCGGACTGGCCTCTAATAATTCTGTCCTGGGAATAGTCAGGTTAAAGGAAGTTTTCCATTCAAAACCTTTTGTCCTGGCATTGGTTGTATTCAATTCAAACTCAAGGCCGCTATTTTGTATTAATGCATCAAAATTACTGGCATAGGAATTAAACCCGGATTGACTGCCCAGCCTTAAAAATCCCAATTGGTTGCCGGAACGGTTGCGGTAATAATTAGCTGTCAATAGTATTTTGTCGCTCAAAAATCCAAGATCGAGCCCGATATCCATTTTCTTATTTGTCTCCCAATGCAAGTCAGGATTATTTATTCTTGAGGGAGATAAAACTGAACTTCCCTGGTAGGATGAGTTCCCGGAAGAAGCATTAAATAAAGTGATGTACTGGTAATCCTGCATCTGGTCGCTGCCGGTAGTACCATAACTTGCCCTTAACTTACCAAATGACAAGAAGGATAATGCTTTTGCAAATGTTTCTTCAGAAAATATCCATGCAGCACCTATAGATCCAAAATTTCCAAAACGATGGTTGGCACCAAATTTTGACGACCCGTCTCTCCTGAAATTTGCGTTCACAATATATTTTCCCTTCCAGTCATAATTGATACGGCCCAATACGGAACTGTATTTATATAAAGTATAACTGGCCGATGGTGAAGCAATAATGCCTGCGCCGGAAATTGTGCCTAATAATGCCGGGTTACTGTAATTATCGGCCGAAATACTTAATCCTGTGTTCAGGCTTCGCTGAAAGGTAGTTCCGATAAGTGTACTCAGTTTGCCCTGGCCAATCTTGCGTGTATAAGTAGCCTGGGGTTCTATAATATAGGTTTCCTGGTCAATATAGGCGAACCTTGCAGAATTTGTCAGCGTTGCTGTTAAGGGATTTTTGGAACCCACGGGATTTTGCTGATTCTGATCCAAAGAAACTTTTGTAAAGCCAAAACTGGTTTTCAGGTCAAGCCCGGGAAGAACAGTATACCGTAACTGCAGGTTACTTAAAAAATTATTTGTCTTTCCTATATATTTAGCCAGTGCATAAGATTCCGGGTTGATAAAATTTGCATTCCAAAATATGGTTCCGTCTGCCTTATAAAGGGGCATATTCGGTGGCAGATTAAAAACGGCACTGCTATAATCAGTACCCAGCAAATTTGTTTTGTCAGAAGCATAGCTTGAGGTGAGGCTGACGTTAAATTTTTTATCGAGTGAATTATGATCTGCGCTAAAACGGGCTGATACTCTTGTGTCATCAAAGTCACCCGGAAAGACGGTGGTCTCCTTGTGATAACCGGCATTCAATAAGAATCTTGTCCGGGTATCTCCGCCTGAAACGGTAACCTGGGCATCAGTTGTGTTCGCAGTTCCTCCCAAATATTTTTCCTGCCAGTTTGTACTTTTAGTGGTATCCCATACCAACAGGTCAGGAGCATTAGCAGGAGTGGGTGTGACCCCGTCGTTTGCAAATGCTTCTCTCCTCATCTGCAGGTATTGCTTGAGGTTCATCATCTCTACAAATCTTCCCACTTTGCCGGCACCCTGGTAAATGTTGATGTCTAATTTGGTTTTTCCCGCTTTCCCTTTTTTGGTAGTGATCAACACAACCCCGTTTGCTGCCCTTGTTCCATAGATGGAGGTAGCATCGGCATCTTTCAACACATCAATGCGTTCAATATCCGCCGGGTTAATAACGCTGAAAGGACTCACACCCCGGTTGGCGCCAAAGATACCAAAGCTGTTCAGGTCATTGGTGGCAGGTACTGCCTGGTCTTGTGTGTTAAAGGGTACCCCATCAATTACAAAGAGCGGCTGAGTACCGTTGGAGAGCGAGTTCTGGCCACGGATCAATATATTTACCCTTGACCCCGGTAACCCGTTTTGCTGGATGATGGTTGCACCGGCGATGCGGCCCTGCAATGCATTCAGGGCGTTTCCCACGGGCTGTTTTGCAATTTCCTCAGCGGTAACCGAACTTACCGAACCCGTATTTTTTCTCCTGGATGTTGTGCCATATCCAATGATCACGGTGGCATCCAGTTCTTTTATTTCATATTTTAAAACAACGTTTATAACTGTTCTTCCCTTTATAGCAATTGTTTGGGATTCATAACCTACATAAGAGAAAAGCAACTTTGCATTCTCTGGTGCACCAGCAATCATATATTCCCCGTTTGCATTCGTCATTGCGCCCAATGGGGTACCGGGTATTACTACCGAAACCGAGGGAATAGGTAATCCTTTATCATCACTAACCCGCCCGCTTA
This sequence comes from Chitinophagaceae bacterium, assembly GCA_036676685.1. Taxonomy (GTDB): domain Bacteria; phylum Bacteroidota; class Bacteroidia; order Chitinophagales; family Chitinophagaceae; genus Ferruginibacter. The sequence goes on from JAKFCK010000395.1 coordinate 16,534, forward strand.
CGGTAATTACATTTGGTGAGGGAGAAAGTACGACTGGAGGGATTACTTTCCGGGTAATCACAATCGTATTATTCTGGATGCTAAAGTCCAGTGATTGCCCCTTAAAACAATATTTTAAGACTTCAGTTACTTCAACATTTTTTACATCAAGATTCACCTTAGGTGCATCTTCCAACATTTTTTTGGTGTAAAGGAATCCAAAACCTGTTTGCCTGCCAATCTCCCTGAATACTTTCTCAATAGGGGCATCTTTTAATGCGATCGTTACATGCTGAGATTTCCCTTCGGCAGCTACCTGCAGAAAAGCAGCAGTTAATAAGATAAAAGTCAGTTTCATTGCTTTCGCAATTTTGGGAGTAAGCACCAGCTTTACTATTTTACCGGTTAAACCGGTAAAAGCCAGCCGCCTACTGCTTGTGAGTAAATTCATACTTTTGCAGTGTTTAGATTAAGAATAGATGATCCGTTTCAGTTTTATTTATTCAGGAGATCTTTACGCCGCCGGGAATGTTCGTAGCATTTCCGGCTTTTTATTTCCTGGTTAGTTCCCTTGTTTATTGTACAACTACTTTTCTTCCATTGATCTCAAAATTCACCGTACGGGTCCTCTCCAGCATTTGCAGTATCTGCGAGATATTGCTGCTGCGGGAGATCATTCCCACAAATTCTTCTTTTGTCACATCACCCTTATATTCTACATCGATATCATACCATTTTTCCAGTTGCCTCATCACTGATTGAATATCGTTGCCCGAAAAAATAAATTTCCCGTTTTTCCAGGCGATTTCTTCTTCGGTATCTACATTCCTTATCAACTTCATAAGGCCGGTTTTATCCACCTTTACCTGTTGCCCTGGTGCCAGCAACTGGCGGCTATCGCCTTTTTTGATATTTACTGAACCCTCAATAAGCGTGGTTTTTATCGCAGCTTCATCGTGATAGGAATTAATGTTGAATTGTGTACCTAATACTTCTACCTCCATACCTGCTACAGTTACCCGGAAAGGCATCTTTGCATTTTTTGCTACTTCAAAATAGGCTTCCCCTGTTAGTTCCACTTTTCTTTCTTCCCCGGTAAAGGATGCCGGGAACCGTAGCGAAGAAGCTGCGTTCAACCAAACTTTTGAGCCATCTGCCAACACCAGTTGGTACTGCCCTCCCCTGGGAGTAGCGATGGTATTATAAAGAACCTGGCCTGCAACCGCATTGGTAGTATTGTAAGCCAGTTCACCATTTTCCAGCTTAACTATTTTTGTGCTGCCCTGCGCCGTCAGCATACCGTTGGCTGCTGTGTCCAACACAATGCTGGTTCCATCTGCCAGGGTGAGCACAGCTTTGTTTCCACCGGGTGCCACATCATTTCTAAAGCGGGATTGCACGCCAGCAATGTTTGCTGTGGTTGTACTCTCTTTCCTGTTGAGCAGTAAAAAGTAAATACCAACGCCCAATAAGAAAATAATAGAAGCTGCCGCAGCCATTCTGCGCAGGGTAAAAATCCTGCTCCCGGGTCTGGTATTATATTCCTGCTTTTTTGCGTTTTCCAGTATCTTGTCAAATAACTGGTTTGCCATAGGAGCGTCCATGATCTTTTCCTGTTTGTTGCCGGCAACATCTGTTTCAATTAACCGGTTGAGCTCTTCAATGCTTGTATCCCCGGTTACCAGAGTCATAAACTCGGTTCTTTCTTCCGGTGTGCAGTTCCCATTAGTATATTTTTCATACAAATGGGCCAATCTTAATAAATCATCATTCATGTGGGTAAAATTTCCTGGATTTAGTGTTTGAGAGGTAATAATTAGTTGTTGATTCACCATCTCATCCATCTTTTGACGTTTAGATGAGAAAAAAGGGGGGTGCGGGTGTAAAAATATTTTACAACGAACGGATAACTAAAATCGTCAAGGCCAGTAAGCCTTCATTACGAACAAGGTAGGCTTTGACGGAAGCGGAAGCCTTTGCCATGTGTTCTTTCACGGTATCTTTCGAAATATTGAGCAGGGCGGCAATTTCGTCATATTTTTTCCCTTCTATCTTTCCCAGATGGTAGACCTTTTTTTGCTGTGGGGGAAGGTGGGCAACCGCAGTATCCAGCATTTTTTTTAATTCATTATATAGGATTGCGTCTTCTGCGTCTTTACTTCCCGGGTGATAGCTGTTCATCAGTTCCCTGATATAAACTTCTTCCGTAGCAAGTTTTCGAAGCTGGCTGAAAATGTGGTTGCGGGTGATGGTGTTAAGGTAAGCAGCAAAACTCTCCAATTCGCGTAATGTTTGCCTGTGCAGCCAAAGTTTTATAAAAACTTCCTGTACCACATCTTCCGAGGAGGATTCATCCCTGGTAATTTTAAACGCAATGAAAAATATTTTATCCCGGTAATTATCAAAAAGCTTTCGAAATGCAACCTCGTCACCTTCAGCTACCTGGGCTAAAATGGAGAACTCATCATATGCTGATACCTGGGACAAGGAATTTGGAGTTTCTAATAAATGATTAATAAATAAAGGTTTCGGTTACGAAGTTAGCTGAAAAAGGAGATAACCTTTCTACCGTCAATAGCTTGAACGGATACGAGCTTTTTGTCATGGAAATTACGAGAATATATTATCGGATTAGTACGGGGCATTTTAGAATCTCATGAACACTTTTGTTTTGCTCCGCAATAAATCTTGCCTAAGCAAAGCGTATCCGGGGCAGTCTACTACTTTGTGAAATCTGAAAGTTCGTGGTTTTCTGAAACTTAGTAAATAGCTTTCGCTCTGCTAATCGAAGAGATCAGTCAAAATATTGAATGACAAATGAAAATTGATTTAGTTAACTGGCCCTTCCCCGTTTGGAGCAAAGGCACCTTTTTCAATCCATGTGATCCATGCTTTTTTAAATTCTTCATGACTCAATGGCGGCACGGTACGACCTTCACCGGGATTCCATCCGGCCTTTACGAGGCCATCATCCGCATGCGCTATTAATTGCTGTAAAGTTTTATTACCATTCGTTTTAGGATCAACTAATTGCCTGGCCAGTTCAGCAGCTGTTCTTCCCTGGAAAACCATTTTCATATCCGCGGGGGGTAAGTGCCAGTCAGGATGACCGGGAGGTTTATTTAAACCTTCCACGTTCGTTGGCTGATGGCAGTTCGAACATTTCATTGCGTAAAGTCCCTTTCCATCTTTACCCCGTTTGGGTAAACCGTTATGGAGTTGACTGTCGTCTCCCTGTAATGGCACATCACCTGATGGGTGACAGTTCACACAACGGGGACTCATTAAAACTTTATAGACGTCCAAAAAAGCTTTAACCGATTCAGCGCTGTCGTTGTTCACCACCCGGTTTGTGGCAGCTTTGACCGGTACTTCATTTCTCAAACTAAAACTCATGAAGATGACTACGGAAATGATAGCGGCCGAAACGCTGATTGTTTTTATAGGAAAGAAGTATCGTGCTCTGTCTTTATTCATAATAAATGAAT
>JAKFCK010000396.1:0-4283 GCA_036676685.1 Chitinophagaceae bacterium
AATGGGCTACAAGATGACTTCGACATTGAAGAAGAGATGTCATCAAAAGGGTTGATGCTCAATTCCATTAAAGCATTAAAAGTAAAAGTGGCTTGATGGCGGATAATATCGGTATTTATGAAAGTTGGGCGTGACAAACTAACATCAGTAATTGCAAAGCCAGGCTTACGTACCGGCATGACAAACAATGTTCAGCTTTTGCATTTATCCACAACACGTCCCGCCAGTAGCAGCGACTTGTTGCGGTTCGATTCCATCATTAGAAAATTCATTTATAGGCAAACAAAAAAAACCGTTTTTCATCCGCCTCACCCGTGTCATCCGTGTTCTATCTCTTACAAATATTTCCCCATCAACACATACAACACTTTTTTCTCCGGTTCAGTTAACTCACCTGGTTGGTCTATCGTAATGAAATGCCTCCTGAACGCCTGCGTGGCTGCTGCAATATTACTTACATCATACCCTACTATCCGCAACGCATAAGTGCTGTTGAAATCCACAGGTACCTCAATGCCCGTAGTGTCACTGTACCAAAGGCCAAAACCACTATCTGCAAGCCGCTTCCAGGGAAAATTTACATTGGGGTCTACTTTTCTTGTGGGCGCAATATCTGCATGCCCGATAAAGTTAGCAGTGGGAATATTATGTGTTTTTTTGAGTGCTGCCAGTAAGCCAAGTAATGTATTGATCTGTGCTTCAGAAAAAACTTCATAACCGTCATTATCGATCTCAATTCCGATTGAAGAAGAATTGATGTCAGATTGACCACCCCATTTGCCCGCACCCGCATGCCAGGCCCGCAGGTAGTCATTGAGCATATGGTGAAGGGTGCCGTCTTTGCAGATCACGTAATGCGAACTTACCTGGGTCCTCTGCAGGGTAAAGGTTTTCAGCGTTTGCTCACAACTTTTTTGCGCTGTGTGGTGAATGATGACCGAATTGGGTTTTCGCAATCCAAAATTGGTAGTGCCCACCCAGTTGGCAGGGATTTTCATGGAATCCGCCAGCAGGCTGTCTTTGGGAACTGCACTGATTGTTTTAGCGAGCGCCTTTGCTTGTTTTTTATACAATTTATTGGTAGCGGCATAAGGTTTAGGTGCGCATGAATACAAAAATGCTGCTATAACAAAGACCGGGATAAAAGGAATTTTAAAACTCATTAATACGAATTGGACTGGTGAAAACTCTTATTGCCTGTGTTGAAACAAGCCAGGCAATAAAGATACGATATATCAAAACCGGGCCATTAAATAAGGCCTTCTTAAATTACTCTTTGGTTATTCCTTATTTTTGAAAAGTGATTTGTCCCCCGTTAACCATAACTTTTCTTGGCACAGGCACCAGCAGCGGCGTGCCCATGATCGCCTGTGATTGTGAAGTGTGTACCTCTCCTGATAAAAAAGACAACCGGCTTCGTAGCAGCATTCTTGTACAGAGTTATAATACAACCCTGGTGGTGGATACTACGCCGGACTTCCGGTACCAGATGCTGAGAGCAGGGGTAAAAAAGCTGGATGCTGTTATCTACACCCATCCACATAAGGACCATATTGCCGGGCTGGATGATATACGGGCCTTTAATTATTTTAATAAGCAGGCGGTGAATGTGTATGCCAATGAAATGACGCAAAATGCGCTTAAAAATGAATTCCATTATGTTTTTGCGGAGCATAAATATCCCGGCATACCGGAGATCATTTTGAATGATATAGATGGTAGTTTTTTTATGGTGGGCGATATCCCTGTGTTGCCCATCAAAGTGTGGCACCTGCACATGCCTGTGCTGGGTTTCCGTTTTGGCAACTTTACTTACATCACTGATGCCAACAGGATAGAAGAAGAAGAAAAAGAAAAGATCAAAGGCAGTGATATTTTGGTTTTAAATGCGCTGCGGAAGAAAAAACATATTTCTCATTTCACCATCTCCGAAGCCATGGAACTGGCCGATGAACTGGCCGTGCCCCAGGCTTATTTTACACACATCAGTCACCAGCTCGGGCGGCACAAAGAGGTGAATGATACCCTGAGTGCCCACAGGTTACTGGCATATGATATGCAGGAAATTCACCTCTGATTTCCCGCTTTTTCACCTTGTAAACTTTTTTCCCGCTAAGTACTTTTATGGCATGTCCCGCAGCGTCCATGATAGCTACCTGTACTTTACCAAAAAAGAAAGAAGGGGGTCGCTTTTGTTGCTGCTCGTTGTGGTACTCGTAAGTTTAACCCCATTTTTTATTTCACTTCTTAATCCGAAAATTATGAACACTTCACATGAATTTGACGAAGACTTAGCCGCTTTAAAAACCAAGCAAACCGTTGCTAAGAAAAACCAGCCCTCAAAAAAAGTTGAAGAAGATAACTACCAGCCCTATGATGCTCCCTCCCCCGGTAGTTATTCTACACCCGCCAGCGCAGCCAGCCTATCTAATTTCGATCCCAATACGCTTTCTGCCGAGGGTTGGAAAAGTTTGGGCCTGCGCGACAAAACCATCACGACCATTCAGAATTATTTATCCAAAGGAGGAAGGTTCCGGGAACCGGCAGATATTAAAAAAATTTGGGGCCTCTTCCCGGACGAAGCAGAAAGACTGATGCCTTATGTGCAGATCGAAAAAGCCGGCGGAAGGGAAAATTCAAAACCGGCCGGCACTTACAAGCCGGCACCAGCGAAGAGCACCGAACCGGTGTTGATAAACGAAAGTGATACCGCGGCCTGGATAGCCCTGCCCGGTATCGGCGGCACTTTGTCCCAGCGTATTGTAAAATTCAGGGATAAGCTGGGAGGGTTTTACAGCGTGGACCAGGTGGCAGAAACTTTCGGCTTGCCGGATTCTACTTTCCAGTTGATAAAACCCTTCCTGCAATTATCCGGCGAGGTGAAAAAGATCAATATCAATACCAGTACGCTGGAGGAGTTAAAAAATCATCCATATATAAAACCGCAGCTGGCCAATGCAATCGTGCAATATAAAGTGCAGCATGGCGATTACAAAGCAGTGGAAGATATCAGGAAAATTATGATCCTTACCGAAGAGCTTTTTGCCAAAATTTCGCCCTACCTGTCGGTGGAATGAGGGGCATCTTATACTAACAATTGTTAGTAGATGAATTTTCTTTAATTTGCGGCCTCAATTGATCGCTCTATATGAATTTTGAATCTTCAGAAGTTACTACACAGGTTGCTGAGTCAGCCCGGAATTTCGCACGCCAATATATCCAGCCGCACCTGATGGACTGGGACGAAAGCCAGGAATTTCCTGTGCATATTTTTAAAGAACTGGGTAAACTGGGGATGATGGGCGTATTTGTGCCCGAGGAATATGGTGGTACCGGCCTTGGTTATTTTGAATACAGCGTGGTGATCCAGGAGATCGCCAAAGTATGCGGCTCCATCGGGCTTTCCGTGGCGGCGCATAATTCCCTCTGCACCGGCCATATTCTTGCTTTTGGCAGCGAGGAACAAAAGCAAAAGTATTTGCCTAAACTCGCCAGTGCGGAACATATCGGGGCATGGGGCCTTACCGAAGCCAACACCGGGAGCGATGCCGGAAATATGAAAACTACGGCCGTAAAAGACGGGGACAACTGGGTGATCAATGGTACCAAAAACTGGATCACACACGGTAAAAGTGGTGATATCGCCGTAGTGGTTTGCCGTACCGGTGAACCAAGGGCAAAAAATAATTCAACGGCATTTGTGATAGAAAGGGCAACGCCAGGCTTTAGTGCCGGGAAAAAAGAAAATAAACTCGGCATGCGTGCGAGTGAAACAGCCGAGATGATCTTTGATAATTGTATCATCCCGGATGCGAACAGGCTTGGTGAAGTGGGGGCAGGGTTTAAGCAGGCGATGAAAGTGCTGGATGGTGGCAGGATCTCTATAGCAGCCCTTAGCCTGGGTATCGCCAAAGGTGCTTATGAAGCTTCACTGCAGTATGCCAAAGAAAGGCACCAGTTTGATCAGCCTATTGCGAATTTCCAGGGTATTAGTTTCAAGCTGGCCGACATGGCCACCAAAATTGAAGCTGCCGAATTACTCATCAACCAGGCATGTGACCTGAAAATGAAAGGCCTGCCTATGACCAAAGAATCTGCGATGGCCAAATATTACGCCAGCGAGATCTCCGTAGAAGTGAGCACAGACGCTGTACAGATCTTTGGCGGATACGGTTATACAAAAGATTTTCCTGTAGAGAAATTTTACCGGGACAGTAAACTTTGCACCATCGGGGAAGGCACCAGCGAAATCCAAAAACTCGTTATCAGCAGGGAAGTGCTGA
>JAKFCK010000397.1:0-1532 GCA_036676685.1 Chitinophagaceae bacterium
GATACAGGTGTGAACGATGATCCTTCTTATCCAGCCTTCAAAAGCGCCTTTGTTCTGGAATGTATGGATCTGTGTGAACACTTTAATGAAACCTTCCTGCAACATATCTTCAGCATCTTCCCGGCTTTGGGCAAAGCGGTAACATACCGACAGCATCTTGGGGCTATACCTGTTGTATAATTCCCTTTGTGATGCAGGATCATTATGCAAACAGCCAAAGATGATCGCTTCTTCTGTCATAATCAGGTTGGTCTCCAGCCTAAATATAGACAATTTTGACTGTGCACTGCTCCTTTTGCTCTGACCGTTCGTCATTAAAGTGTTTGTTTTTCCTTCAAAAGTTGAGGTTCCTAAAGAACCTCATAAGCAGTTGTTTTGTTTGCAGGGCAGGCTCACCTGTAATTCCCTGTACATATTGACAGATGCAGGGTAATATTAGCTGCACAATTCTTCAAAATCCCTACCTGTATTGAGTTCTGATGACTTATAAAAAAAATTTTGACATCCGGAATGCGTGCCTATTTTTGCAACGTTGTAGCAAATTTTATGAAAATGCGAATATTCATTACCCTGTTTTTCTGCATAATTGGAATTTCATCCCTGGCACAAAGCGCAAGTCTTTCCGGTATGGTTAAAGATGAAAAAGGTAACCCGCTTCCAGGTGCTGCAGTATACATTCATGATATCAAAAGAGGAGTGATCTCCGATAGTTCCGGCAGGTATCGCCTGCAATCCATACCGGCTGGCGTGTACCTTATCGAGGTAACATATATCGGTTTTGGTTCAGTAACCGAGGCGATCAATATTATTAATGAGGCAACGCACGATTTTATCCTTGCCGAGGAAGTGGTAGAGAACCAGGGTGTGATCGTGACGGGTGTTGCAACAGCAACCAAACTGAAACAGGCCACGCAACCGGTAACATTGGTGAGAAGGAACGACCTCTTGAAAACAGTTTCAACTAACATTATCGATGCACTTGCAAAAGAACCCGGTATTAGTTCGTTCACCACTGGTCCGGCCATTGCAAAACCGGTGATCCGTGGTTTGGGATACAACAGGATGGTGGTGATCAATGATGGCGTAAGGCAGGAAGGACAACAGTGGGGCGATGAGCACGGAATAGAAATAGATGAATACAGTGTGCAGCGGGCCGAGATATTAAAAGGCCCGGCATCGCTCATGTATGGTAGTGATGCAATGGCGGGAGTGATGAACCTCATGACCAACGTACCTGTGGAACAGGGAACGGTGAAAGGCAATATTCTCGGAAGTTTTATGCAAAACAACAAACAGATGGGCGTATACGGAAATCTTGCCGGCCATCTGAAGAATGGTTTCAACTGGAATGCATATGCAAGTCATAAATCCGCAGCTGATTATACAAATAAATATGATGGTCGTGTTTTCAACAGCAGGTTCAACGAAAGAAATTTCGGCGGATACATCGGCCTGAATAAACGATGGGGCTACTCCCATCTACTGCTCAGCAGTTTTGACCAGCGAACCGGTTTGATAGAAGGTGAAAGAGA
>JAKFCK010000398.1:0-6034 GCA_036676685.1 Chitinophagaceae bacterium
CTTTTTGTAAGCAGGCCTGCAGCTATTGTAATTTTCATTTTTCCACCAACCTGGCGCAAAAAAGGAATATGCTGGCGGCCTTGACAAGGGAAATAACACTATCTGCCGCCCCCGTGACAATAGAAACAATTTACCTCGGCGGCGGCACACCGAGTTTGCTGGAGCCGGCAGAGATCAAAGAACTCCTGGCGGAGGTCCACCGCAATTTTTCCGTAGCTGCAGACGCCGAAATCACTATCGAAGCAAACCCCGATGACATAACAGCCTCGATCCCCGGCGAATGGCTGAAAATGGGCATTAACAGGCTTAGCCTTGGCGTACAATCATTTAAAGAAGATGAACTCCGGTGGATGAACAGGGCACACCATGCAACCCAGTCGATAGAAAGTATCCATCAGATCCTCGCAGCCGGATTTACCAATTTTTCTGTTGACCTGATTTATGGCTCGCCGTTATTAACGAACGAAGCGCTCATCAGCAATATCATTATCATCCTCGAAAAAAATATTCCGCATCTGTCTGCTTATGCATTAACGGTAGAACCCAAAACGAGATTGCATAAAATGATCAGCCAGCATAAATCAGATCCTGTTGATGAAAGCAGACAGGCAGAACAATTTGCCATACTGGTATCCATGATGGAGGCTGCAGGATATGAACAATACGAGATCAGCAATTTTGCCAGGCCCGGTTTCCGCAGCCGGCACAACAGCAGTTATTGGCAGGGAAAACCCTATTATGGTTTTGGACCCGCAGCGCATTCTTATGATGGTAAAAATATTCGACGATGGAATATTGCCAACAATGCACTGTACATAAAATCACTGGAACAAAATATTGTGCCTTTTGAAGAAGAGATACTAACGCCAACTCAACAACTCAACGAGAGCATAATGATCTCCCTGAGAACGATGGAAGGTCTTGACCTGGAAAAAATAAAAGCCGGATTCGGAGAGCGCCAGGTGGCTGCACTTTTAGCAACAGCACAAAAATATATTGACGATAAAAAACTCCAGGCCCGGGACTCTAAACTCATGCTGACCCGGGAGGGTAAGTTTTTTGCAGATGGAATTGCTGCGGACCTGTTTGCCGGTTAAACAAGCTCTTCTTCTATTTGCCGGAACCCTTCTTTTGCCTGCAGGCCGTTCCAGAGGATATCGTATACGGCTGTGGCTATTGGCATGTCGGCCATTATTTCTTTGTTGATGATGAACATGCACTGGCTGGCGTAATACCCTTCTGCTACCATGCTCATTTCCAGTTGGGCGGCTTTTACAGAATAACCTTTGCCGATCATATTGCCAAAACTGCGGTTCCGGCTATGCAATGAGTAACAGGTTACCAGAAGGTCACCCAGGTAAACGGATGCGGCGTAATTATTATGTGCATTGAGCACAGTCGAAGATTTTTTATGCTCAATATAACCCACTTCTGCATTGATGATACCTGCCTTACGGAGGAAACCCGCCATTTCATCCGCGCTGTTGGCAATAAGTACACTTAAAAAATTGTCTCCATAATCCAGCCCGTGTGCAATACCTGCAGCTACTGCGTAAATATTTTTTAACACTGCTGCATATTGTACGCCATAGATATCCTTGTTTACAATAGTATTGATATATGGCGTCTTAAAATATTTTGCTATTTCAATGGTAACTGCTGTATCAATCCCTGTAAATGTGAGGTACGATAATTTTTCCTGTGCCACTTCTTCGGCATGGCAGGGGCCAAGCACCGCAAAATAATTGTCTAGCGGAACATTAAAATTGGCTTTGAGATAATCGTTAAGTAAGAGGTTTTCGTGCGGCAAAATGCCTTTGATAGCTGAGACGATCTTCTTTCCTTCAAAAATATTTTTTGGTAACTTACCAAGGGCCTCGATGGCATAGGCTGAGGGGATCGCGATAACAATAACAGCAACATTCTGCACTACTTCCAGTGCATTCGTGGTGAGGTGCAGCTGTTGCATATCAAACCTGGCAGAAGGCAGGTATTGCGCATTATGAGAGCGTGCTTTAAATTGCTGGATGGCGGTTTCGCTCCTGTTCCACCAGTAAATCGACTGACCATTATCCGTTAGAATTTTTGCCATCGCCGTTCCCCAGCTTCCACTTCCTAAGATTCCAAAAGTCATCTGTAAATCGTTTAAGGTTTAGATCGTTTAACGTTTTGAAACAGCGCTATTTTTTTTGAAATTTATTAATGTCCCGTTCGTAAGGAAACATTTCAAGTTGTCATAATCGTTAAACCTTAAACGATTTAAACGCTAACCTCACAGACCTAACTTATCAACAGCCAGCTGTGCCGCAATCTGGCTTGCGTCTTTTTTGTTGTAACCCTTGGCCTGGGAAACCAACTCTCCATCCAGCGTGGCGCCAATCGTGAACAGGCGTCGCCCGTTCTCTATTTTTTCATCCAATGTTTCAAATTCCAGGGCCTTGCCATTTTTATTGGCCCAGCCATAAAGTTTGTTTTTAATATTGATTTCTATGATCTCCAGGTCATCCATAAATAGGTGGGGTAATATGATATATTTTTCCACCCAGGATTGTGTTTTTTTGTACCCTTTGTCCAGGTATACCGCTCCAATCAGGGCTTCAAGGGTATTGCCAAAAATCTGGGATATCTTTAAAGCGTTATCAAATTTATTATAAAAGGTTATTTTCTTTAGCCCCATTTTTAATGCGATCTCATTCAATTTTTGGCGGTTCACCATCTTGCTGCGCATCTCGGTCAAAAATCCCTCCCCTTTATAAGGGTATTTTCTAAACAGGTAATGGGCAATGATAGAACTCAAAACAGCGTCACCTAAAAACTCAAGGCGTTCGTTATTTTCGTCTGCCCCTTCCCGTACGGAGCGGTGACTTAACGCAGTCTTGTACAAACTGATATCTCCCGGCGTAAACCCCAGGATATTATTCAGTTGTAATTTAAATGCCCGTAAGTGCGGCTCTTTATCAAAAAATGTCTTAAAGAATTGCAAGTGTGAGAATATTTAATCGAAATTAGTCTATTTGTTTTAAAAAATCCGGGCACACTGCCCGGAGCTCCTGTGATGTCGGATTGTTAGCGGTAATTAGTTCACCTTTAAAGCAGGTGCGGAAGCAGGTTTTTTCCCTGCAAATCATTCGATACAAAACGGGTTCAGCAATTCCTTATGAAGTCGTTATGCTTTATATTTTTTTATGATAACCGAAGCATTATGGCCACCAAATCCAAAAGTGTTGCTCAGTGCAGCGTTTACAGTCCTTCGTTGCGCTTTGTTGAAAGTAAAATTGAGTTTAGGGTCCAGTTCCGGATCATCCGTGAAGTGGTTGATAGTGGGGGGAATTATGTCAGTGGTCACTGCCATTATGCAGGCCAGGGCCTCAAGCGCACCGGCGGCGCCAAGACAATGGCCGGTCATACTTTTAGTAGAACTGATATTTAAGTTATAGGCATGCTCACCAAAAACATTCAGGATGGCTTTGGTTTCGGCAATATCTCCCAGTGGAGTAGAGGTTCCGTGTACATTAATGTAATCAATATCCTGGGGTGTGAGACCCGCATCAGCAAGGGCTACAGTCATTACATTTTTTGCTCCGAGTCCTTCGGGGTGTGGTGCAGTAATATGGTGTGCATCCGCAGTGGCGCCACCACCCGCGATCTCGCAATAGATTTTTGCTCCCCGGGCCAGGGCGTGATCGAGGCTTTCCAGGACCAAAACGCCTGCGCCTTCTCCCATCACAAAACCATCCCTGTCCTTATCGAACGGACGGCTGGCTGTTTCCGGGCTATCATTTCTTTCACTAAGGGCTTTCATGGCATTAAATCCACCTACACCTGCGGCACTGATAACCGCTTCGCTGCCCCCTGTGATGATAATATCCGCTTTTCCTAATCTTATATTATCAAAAGCATCTATAATAGCATTTGTACTGCTGGCACATGCACTTACCACGGCGAAGTTGGGCCCTCGGAATCCGTGGCGCATGGAAATTTGCCCTGCAGCAATATCTAATATCATTTTGGGAATAAAGAAAGGGTTGAAGCGCGGCGTACCGTCCCCGGAGGCAAAGTTCATCACTTCTTCCTGGAAGGTGATCAATCCACCAATGCCGCTGGCAAAAATAACGCCTACCCTGTCCGCGTCTGCATTCTCCTTCGTGATTCCGGCGTCTTTCACAGCCTCATCACTGGCAATCAATGCAAACTGGCAGTATCGGTCCATTTTCCGGGCTTCTTTCCGGTCAAGATGTTCAGTGGGATCAAAATCTTTAACCTCACAGGCAAATTGCGTTTTAAACTTCGTTACGTCAAACTGTTTGATTTTTTCGCAACCGCTTACTCCATTTTCTAACCCTTGCCAGTATTCCTGGACAGTTTTACCCAAGGGAGTGAGGGCACCCAAACCTGTAACAACAACGCGTTTTAAAACCATACAATTTGCCTGTGATAATTAAATTGATGAGGAATTACTTAGCATTCTCCTCTAAGTAAGATACAGCCTGGCCTACGGTAGTGATGGTCTCAGCCTGCTCATCAGGAATAGAAATATTAAATTCTTTTTCAAATTCCATAATTAACTCAACGGTGTCCAAGCTATCGGCACCTAAATCATTAGTGAATGAAGCTTCGGTAGTAACTTCCGCCTCATCAACACCTAATTTGTCAACAATGATTTTTTTAACTCTTGTTGCAACGTCTGACATGATAGTAAAATTTAGTTTATACAGCTGCAAAAATATACTTTTTGATGTAATTACAAAGAAATACTACGCAAGCCCCGAAATTCATTCATTTCATTGTCTATCAAAGGTTTTTTTAGGTCTGAAGAGTTTCATAGCTATTTTATATAGCATATAAGTCTCCCCCGGAAATCTATGGCTGATAAAATTATAAAACTGAAAATTTATGTATATTGTACACCCTGTATTGCAGGTAGATTTCATTCTGAACTAAAAAAAGGCACAACGATGGGTTTAAAGCAGATAGACCATGGCACAAAGGAGTATTCCCAGATGATCCAGCTCCGGCAGGCGATATTACGTGACCCGCTTGGCCTGCAGTTTACAAAGGAAGAACTGGATGAAGAGAAGGACAATATCCTGATTGCTGCCTATGAAGATGAGGATATGCTGGGCTGCTGCATGCTAAAAAAGCTTGATAACCATACCCTCCAGCTCCGGCAGATGGCTGTAAAAGATAACCTGCAGAGAAAAGGAATCGGGGCTTCTATTATGTCCTTTGCGGAAAACCTGTCAAGGGATAAGGGATTTAAAAAAATAATCATGCATGCCCGGGATTCAGCGATCGGCTTTTATGAACGCTGCGGTTACAAAAAAAAGGGAGACCAGTTTATCGAGATCAACCTGCCTCATCATGTAATGGAAAAGAAGCTCTAAACTTTCCTGATCTTAGCGGTAAATATTTTCCTTGCTTCATGAACATCATCTCCCTCAAAAGCATCTTTAGGGATTATAAAAAATGAAGTGGTATTAAAGTACAAATGAAAAAAATGCGGGCTCTCCATCCATCCGCTGAAAGTTTCCCATTCCCAACCGCGCCTGCCTCTGTCATTTTCAATGGTAAAATCTGTTGCCGACAATATAGCCCGGAAGCTGTCCCTAAAAGTGGAGGCTCTTTTATAAATGATATTGGGCAGCAGGTACCAGAAAAGGATCATCAGGATAAACCAAAGTAACGAGCTGATAAGGAAGGCAAGGGGGCTGATCTTCTTAAAAAAAAATAATGCGGCGGTAAGTATTGCAAAAACGTTCACCATCACCATCAAAATTTTTATCTCCTTGCGGCTGATAAAATGATAACGCAGGGCCTGAATAACCTTAGGCTTACTGTAAGTGAAATAAGAAGATACCATCCGGTAAAGGTAATTGTATGAGTGGAAAATTATTACCTGGCCTGTTTCAATTCTTTTTCCGACACACTCCAGGTGGCCAGTAATTCCCCCTTAATCCCGTTAAAATCCACCCGGAGGATCCTTTCATTTTGGGCGCCGGTCACAGATATCTTTCCGAAGTTTTGTGCTTCCACC
>JAKFCK010000399.1:0-8187 GCA_036676685.1 Chitinophagaceae bacterium
GGACCGGCCTCGGCGGCGTAATCGACAGCGAGATGCGAGCCTGTCGGCGCAGCGAAATGGGTCGGCGCCTCGATATCGAGCCGGCGCTTCCGGATCCCGATTCCATCGGCAAGATCGATTTCAAGGCCTTCACCTTCTTCAGGACCGTGGAAAAGGGCCAAAGGATCGCGAAGATCATTCCGCCGGAACCCGGAATCGCCGGAAGCGACGTCTTCGGAACCCCCATCATTTCCGATATGCGGCCCCATCCTCCCGTCCGCCTCGGAAAGAACACCGAACCCGATGCCAGGGACGGGCGTTTCGTGAACGCATCCCGCTCCGGGAGGCTGGCCTTGGCAGATGAAGTTTTTTCCAGCTTAGCCAATTCCTGCTGGCAGGCAATAACAAACGGCGTACTGATAGTAAGCCACAGTAAAGTAAGGATCATAAAGACCGCTGAGCCTTTTTGATAAATATTATATGATTTCCTGTTTTGGTTCATTATTTCAATGCGAAAGTAAGTCATTTCGTTTTTTAATACAAACAGTTAAGTGTTTTGTTGACGATTTTTCGGAAACTAATGCGAGTTTAACATTTGGTGAGGCGCTTTGTATCTTTACAGCTTAAGATGCTGAAACACTTTTAATGCCAATTACCCAAAAGAGCAGGACAACAATGTTATCATACGAAAAACTCTTAAAAGACAATAAGTTATGGGCCATAGATCAGTTGAAGACTGACCCGGAATTTTTTGCCCGTCTACAAAAACAACAAGCCCCCGAGTTCTTATGGATTGGTTGTAGTGATAGCCGGGTACCCCCAAATGTGATCACACAAACCCAGCCTGGCGAAATGTTCATTCACCGGAATATAGCCAACCTCGTGGTGAACACTGATATCAACCTCCTGAGTGTGCTGCAATACGCCGTGGAGGTACTCAAGGTGCAACACGTAATTGTGTGCGGGCATTATGGATGCGGGGGTGTGAAGGCGGCTATGTCGCCACATAAATTCGGCCTCATGGACAATTGGTTAAAACAGATAAAAGATGTGTACCGGCTTAATAAAGACGAAATGGATATGCTGGAGAACGAAGAGGACAAGTTTGATAAACTTGTGGAACTCAATGTTCGGGAAGCAGTTTTTAGCCTGGCGAAAACCACGATCATTCAAAAAGCCTGGCAGGATGAAAAGCGGCCCCAGTTACATGGTTGGGTATACCGGCTGAGTGATGGGATCATTAAACCGGTTTGTGAAATGGATCACGTGTCGGAGATCGATCCGCTGTTCAGGTACGACAACCTGTGACCTGGTGCCGGGCCAATAAATAAAAAGCCGGCTCTTTACAGAACCGGCTTTCCCGACAAAAATCCTATTATTTATTCGCATTCACATACGCCATAAGGGCATCCCTATATGCGGGGGTATTAAATAATCTATAAACTACATCAAAATTCGCAGGGTCCACAACTACTTTATAGGCAGCCTTAGCCATATCCAACCTGTCTGGTTCCTGGTTATCCAGTTGTACCAGTTGGCTCGCCTGCACGGCGGTAAAATAATTACCACTACTTGTGAAAGTATTGATCACTGCCGCTTTTTTTGCCCCCGGTAACCATTGTCCCCTGATGTTGTTCAAAAGCGTATTAAAATCAGACTCATTCATAGGGGTACGATAGGTAGACCCGGTTGTAGTGGAAGCGGAACTCCCGGTATAGTTAGTGACATAAAGCACTAGTTCATCGCGGTAAGCTTTACTTGCAAACAGTGAATACACCTGGCTGAAATTGGCGGGGTCCACAATAGTTTTGTAAGACGCTTTGGCCATTTCCAACCTGTCCGGCTCATCGTTATCCACTTGTATGAGTTGCAGGGCCTGGGCGGTTGTAAAATAATCGCCGCTATTAAATGCATTGATCACTGCAGTTCTTTTTGCACCCGGCAGCCACTGCCCTCTTACCTTGCTTAACAGGGTATTAAAGTCATCCGCAGCCATCGCTGTTTTGGTGGTCGTGGTACCGGAGCCCGTGATGTTGCCGTTATACGCAACATTAGGGTTGTAAGTATTTACGTAATTGGCCAGGTCGTTTCTTCCGGCCTGGGTAGGCATCATGTTGTAGATGGTTTGAAAATTATTTTTATCTACAATGGACCGGTAAGATGCTTTAGCTAAGTGCAACATGTTTGCCTCACCGGTGATCAGCTGTATCAGCCTGCGTGCCTGTTCTGTACTGAATTGATTCGCTGTGTTGGAAAACGCATTGTAAATCGCATTCACCCTCGCATCGGTATTGTATTCATTGCGCACCTGGTTGAGCAGCTGGTTAAAATTATTATTTGTCATGGCACCGGTAGTGCTGGCGCCCGGGTATGTCCCTGTATTGGAGCTGGCAGATGAGCTTACAAAAGCAGCGAGGTCTTGTCTCCCTGCTGTTGAGGATACCAGTGTATATAGCCTGGAGAAATTTGAGGGGTCAGTTACCGCCCTGTAGGAAGCTTTCAGGAGTTGGATCCTGTTGGCGTCACCATTCACCATTCTCACTAACTGTGATACCTGTGCGGTAGTAAAATAATTACTGGTATTGGTAAATGCGGTGTTAATGGCAGAAACCCTGCCCGGCGTTGTGCGGATACGGCCCACATTGCCTACAAGCATATTGTAATTTGCTGCAGTCATGGCAGTTTGGGTCGTGGTATTATTTCGTCCCCGGTTACGTGTACGCTTTTCCGTGAGTTGCACAGCGCCATTGCCGTTTACCACGATGTCAAGATCGAAGCCGGCGCGGAGATTAAATACTCTTTCGGATCCAATCTTCCTGCGCACGTTATTTGCGGTGGTGCGTACTACCTGCAAAGTATGCTGGCCGGGCTGCAGGTCGCTTAGCGTGATCATGTTTTTCCCGGCGGGGGAAGTGTTTGCATAATCGCTTACTAAATACGAATTACCGTCCACGAGGATCTCCCGGTTTAAATTCCCGTTCAGGGTAACCGTTACTGTTATGTTGTTTTGTGCGGCTAACGTTAAGGCTGTACAACAGCTAACGATAAGCATTAAAAATGGTTACATGATATTTCCTTCCTTTAGTTAATAATATAAATGTGTGCTTTGTTATAAAAACAAAGGTTATGCCGCAAAAAAGATCAAACAAAATCATATGCTGACCTATGTTGCTAAATGCCAATCCTTTGCGGATTATTTAAACTTTCCCGGTATAGTGTTATGGAAATAGCACCGGGAGCCGTGTAATTTACTTTCCAAAAAAAAGGAAGTGCGACCCGCACTTCCCCCGTTGGGCCGGTTTGGGTTGATTCGGGGTCAGTTTGGGCAATGCCGTGGGACATGTGTAAACAGCACGCAGTGCTCTCCTGGCATCAATGGGCAAAGGCGTTGGTCAGCAGACCGGACGGAAAAATCATAGGGACAAAGGGACCGCTTACGTGGTTATCCGGATGCAATCCGGTTAAACTTGTAGGCATCAAGTGATCGGCTAAAGCCGAACACTTGCGCCAGAGTCGGTTGAATCGGGGTCAGTTTGGGTAATGCTTTGGGACAAGTGTATTGTTACCGGTGCTATACAGCCCGTAGTTGCCGGGCTAAGCTTCCGGTGGGAATGAAATCTTTGTTTACCAGCTTTTCAATGAGTATTTTGCTTTTTTGTCTTTTTATAAATCGTTCGGCTTTAATCGCTACCGATTCATTATTTCCGCAGGAAAACAGCACTTATAAAATCCAGGGGCGGTATTTGCTCGTGAAAGTATTAAAATGTTCCTGGTGGTTATGTTGGTGCAAACGTTGGTTTATGTCAGTTGTGTAACCGACATAAAACTTGTTAGCGGTAGAAGAATATATCAGGTAAATAAAATACATGGTAAAACAAAAAGGTCAGCTCTTCAGCTAACCTTTCAATCTGTGCTCCCCCTGTCTGATTTGAACAGACGACCCTCTGATTAACAGTCAGATGCTCTAACCAACTGAGCTAAGGAGGAATTTCCCCGTTTAACGGGGTTGCAAAAATAAGGGTTTTTAGTTTTCGGAAAAAAAATTATCCGAACTATTTGAGCCAATTAAACAGATTCTTCTCTTCAAATCCCACAAATATTCCTTCGGGCCGCATTTCTACCGGGTAAGTCTTTAAATAATAGCCTTCGCCACTTGTATTTCGCCCGTTTTGCAGGCTGAACTTATACCGGTGAATCGGGCAAACAATATTCCCTAAGGCATCGATATGCCCTTCCGCGAGTTTGCCGCCTGCGTGAGGACAGGTAGCCACACAGGCATATACAACGTCTCTGTGCAGAGAAATGCAGAGCTTCTTATTGTTCACTTCGCAGGTGGACATCGCCTGGCCACCCGGGAAAAGTTCGGGGATACTATCGGCTAATTTAAACCAGCTATACTTCGGGGATGGGTTCATGCAATTTTGCGCAGATCAATAAAAGTATTCGGCTTTATAAGGATACCTCACCTGGTACATTTCCCTCACTTTATTAAGAATGGTCTGGCGGAGTTTGTCAATATTTGTTCTTTCCGTGGCAGAGATAAATACACAATTGCCCTTGGTTTCTTCCTGCCATTTGTCCTTTAGTTCCTTCAGGATATCAGCTTTTACTTCCTCTTCCAGCCACTGGTCAAAAACCTCTTCTTCGTATTTATCCATTTTATTAAAAATGGTGATCGTGGGTTTTTCCGCACAACCCAGCTCTGCGAGCGTTTTGTTCACCACATCCAGCTGTTCCTCGTACTGGGGATGAGAGATATCGACAACATGCAGCAACACATCAGCCTCGCGAACCTCATCCAGGGTGCTTTTAAAACTTTCCACCAGGTGATGCGGTAATTTGCGGATAAATCCTACGGTATCACTTAAGAGGAATGGCGTTTGCTCAAAAACTACTTTACGTGTCGTAGTATCCAGCGTGGCAAACAATTTATTTTCTGCAAAAACCTCGCTCTTACTGAGCAGGCTCATTAAGGTAGATTTGCCCACGTTAGTATAACCCACCAATGCCACCCGGATAAACTCGCCGCGTTCTTTCCTCTGCGTGAAAGACTGCTTGTCTATTTCTGCCAGGCGTTTACGCAGCAACGTTATTTTATCCTTCACGATACGACGATCCGTTTCTATCTCTGTCTCACCCGGGCCCCTTGACCCGATACCACCACCCTGGCGTTCAAGGTGGCTCCACATACCGCGCAACCTGGGGAGGATATATTGGTACTGCGCCAGTTCCACCTGCGTTTTCGCCTGTGCAGTTTTTGCTCTTCGTGCAAAAATGTCCAGGATCAGGTCACTGCGATCAATGGTTTTTATGTTCAGTTCTTTTTCTATGTTCAGTATTTGCGAACCGGTTAATTCATCATCAAAGATGGCCATAGTGATGTTACCCTTCAGCAGGATGTAATTTTTAATTTCCTCCAGTTTACCCTTACCCACAAATGTTTTGCTGTCGGGTCTTGCCATTTTTTGGGTGAAACGTTTTACAGTTATGGCTCCTGCGGTTTCCGCCAGGAAGGCCAGTTCATCCATGTACTCCAGCACCTGCGTTTCTGTCTGGTCTTTTTGCACCACACCGATGAGTATCGCTGTTTCCTCTTCCTGGATATTGTTCTTTTTTTCTATCATATTGTTTTGCCCATGGGCCCGGTAAAGGTAGACCCCATTTTTCTTAAATTGATTTATTTTGTTATTTAAACAACAAACGTTCCGAATCACCGGAACGCTTATATTAAAAGGTTTATGGTAATTATTTTTTCCCGGTTGTTGCAGAAACTTTTGCCGCGTTCACCCATTTTTTCATTTCATCACAGTTCTTATATTCATCATCTATCATGATGTAGTAACTGTTGATCCTCTTGTAAAACCAATTTTCCAGCGCGGTTTCTTTCTTTTCTTCCAGGGCTCTTGCAGCAATTTTGCTGTAATCATCCTGCATATTTTCCCGGTGCGGCTGGGTCTGGGTTTTAATGTAAACAATACGAACGCCTTTTTTTCCACGCTCATCAGTATATTCAACGGGCTGCGAAAATTCCCCGACTTTAAGGTTTTTCAGCATGGTTACCAGGCCCTGGTCCAGCTGGTCTATTGTAAGAAA
This sequence comes from Chitinophagaceae bacterium, assembly GCA_036676685.1. GTDB lineage: Bacteria > Bacteroidota > Bacteroidia > Chitinophagales > Chitinophagaceae > Ferruginibacter. The sequence continues at coordinate 6,073 of JAKFCK010000399.1, forward strand.
ACTGCCATTGGGTCCCTGCAGCATTCCTGCTGTGAACTTGCTGGATTCGTCATCGCTGTACTTATTTACGGCTGCGCCAAAATCAAGGGTTCCGGCAATCAGCTTTGCCCGTACGGAGTCCATCCTTGCAAAACCTGCGGCCATTTCTACCTGGGTTACCTGTGGTACTTTTAAAATATGACGTACCACTGCGTCATCGCCCGCCCGACTCACCAACTGGATGATGTGGTAGCCAAACCTCGTCTTGAACGGGTTGCTCACCTGGCCTTCTTTTAAGGTGAACGCTTTTGCCATCCAAAGCGGGTCCAGGTCTTTCTGGCTCCTGTTGATCTCGTACTGTCCACCACGGTCCTTGCTCCCAGGATCTTCGGAATAAAGTGCAGCCAGGTTTTTAAAATCTTTGCCGGCTTCTATTTGTTGTTTGTATTCCTTTAATTGTTCTATCGCATATTCTTCCGCATCCCTGCTGGCTTTGGGATAACTCACTATCTGGCCAACTTCTACCTCGCTTTCATAAAATACAAGACTGTCGGGATTCAGGGATTCAAAATAAGCTTTCACTTCGTTTGGTGTGATCTTTACATCATCCACAATTTTATTGCGCATGGCCCCTGCCAGCTTCTGGTCACGTATACCTTCCTTAAAATCTTCCTTTAACTGGTAAACAGATTTGCCCGCTATTCTTTCCAGTTCATCTTTTGATCCATACTGGCTGATGAAATAACGGATACGGTTTTCAATATCTGAATCAATTTCTTCATCAGTTACCGGTAAAGAATCCTTCTCGGCCTGCAATACAAGCGCTTTTACGCCCAGTGCCTGCTCCAGCACAAGACATCTTGCATTGGGTGGCGCCTCAATACCCTGGCGTTGCATATCGATCAGCGCATTATCAATATCAGTTTTTAATACGATCTTATCCCCCACAACTGCCACAATTTTTTCTGCAAGCACGGGTTTCGGCTGTGCCCACACGGCTACGCTGGAAAATAAACAAAGCGCGGTAAGTAAAATTTTATTTTTCATCTTTTGTATTATGCTTTCTGGCCTGGTTAGGAAGTTATCAAAATTAGCTTTGTATACTTCGAAATCGTTTTCCAGGGTTTCATTTAACAAAAAATTGTAGTGCATAAGGCACTACAATTTTTTGAATGTGAATATGCTTGTTTGAAAATTTCATTACAACCGTAATTACAAGGTCCGCTTCACTTCCACTTCTTCAAATGCCTCCACGATGTCTCCCACTTTTATGTCGTTGTAGTTTTTGATTACCAAACCACACTCCATATTAGAGGTGACCTCTTTGGCGTCGTCACGGTAACGTTTCAGACTGGACAGTTCGCCGGTGAAGATCACGATGCCATCCCTGACCAACCTGATCCGGTTATTACGGGCAATCTTACCATCCAGCACAAAACACCCTGCAACAGTGGCTTTATCAAAACGATAGGTTTCCCTGATCTCGATATTACCCAGGATCTTTTCTTCAACCGTAGGCTCCAGCATACCTTCCATCGCACTCCTGATCTCCTCGATGGCGTTGTAAATAATTGAGTACAACTTGATCTCGATAGATTCACTTTCTGCCATCCTTGCTGCCTGCAGGCTAGGTCTCACGTTAAATCCTATGATGATCGCATCTGAAGCATTCGCCAGGGTAACATCACTTTCAGTGATGGCACCTACTGCCTTATGAATCACTTTTACAACGATCTCTTCGGTACTCAGTTTCTGCAATGAATCACTTAATGCTTCCACAGATCCATCCACGTCACCTTTAATGATCACGTTCAGTTCCTTAAAGTTTCCAAGCGCCAAACGACGACCAATCTCATCAAGTGTAATATGTTTTTTGGCCCTCATACCCTGCTCGCGCAGGATCTGGCCACGTTTATATGCAGTCTCTCTTGCTTCGGCTTCATCAGCAAAAACTTTAAAAGTTTCACCGGCCTGTGGCGCACCGTTCAAACCGAGTAGTAATACCGGCGTGGAGGGTGGAGCTGTTTCAATGCGTTGGTTGCGCTCGTTGTACATTGCTTTCACCTTACCGAAATGCTGACCGGATACGATCATATCCCCCTGGTGTAGTGTGCCGTTCTGCACAAGAATGGTCGC
>JAKFCK010000400.1:0-4552 GCA_036676685.1 Chitinophagaceae bacterium
GCTTTTTTTAGGGTATTATAGTTTTATCTCTTCATCACTGTCATCAAAAAACCTGAATTCGGTCAGGTGATAACTGCTGTTCACTTTCACTTTTATTTTCTGTTTGTATTTCCAGCTCCACTTTAATCTCCTGCTCGGGAAGCCGGAAGTAAGGTATGTATATACGATAGGATGCACCTCGATAGTAAGCCCTTTATGCTTCTGCATAATCAGGTAGCTCAAGTTCTTGGCTATTTCATCCTCCAGGATCAATGTGCTGGAAATTTTCCCCGTGCCCTGGCAACTGGGGCAAACCTCGCTGGTGTTGATATTCATCTCCGGCTTCATGCGCTGCCGGGTAATCTGCATCAAACCAAATTTGGTAATTGGTAATACCGCATGTTTAGCGCGGTCCGGGCGCATAAACTGGTCCATGGCATCAGCCAGTTTCTTTTTGTTTTCGATGAGCTTCATATCAATGAAGTCCACCACGATGATACCACCAAGGTCACGCAGTCTTAATTGCCTTGCGATTTCTTCTGCTGCTTCAAGGTTGGTTTCCAGGGCGTTTTGCTCCTGGTTGTTGCTCACGCTTTTGTATCCGCTGTTTACGTCGATCACGTGAAGCGCTTCTGTATGCTCCACGATCAGGTATGCCCCACTGGGAAGGTTAACCGTTTTTCCAAAAGCGGCTTTCACCTGTTTGGTTACGCCGTAATTATCAAAAATGGGTAAGCCGTTGTTATAGTAGGTAACAATATCTGCTTTATCGGGTGCAATGCGTTGGATGTATACCTTGGTATCGGCAAAAATATTTTTATCATTTACCACGATCCTGTTGAAATCAGCATTCAGCAGGTCCCTGAGGATACTATTCGCTTTGCCTTGCTCACTCAGGATCTTTGCAGGCGCCACGGCGCCCTTAAGGTTGTCCTGCATCGTCTTCCAGGTGGCCACAAGGCTCAATAAGTCTTCATGTAGTTCTGCCGTGTGTTTCCCTTCGGCTGCAGTGCGGACGATAACGCCCAGGTTTTTTGGTTTGATCGCTTCGATGATCTTCTGTAACCTTTTTCTTTCTTCGGAAGAATGAATTTTCCGGGAAACTGCCACGATATCATTAAATGGCGTCACTACTACAAATCTTCCCGGGAGGGAAAGTTCACAGCTTAACCTCGGTCCTTTGGCAGCTATCGGTTCTTTCAATATCTGTACAAGAATATTGGGCCGGCCGCTCAGTACTTCAGTTATCTTACCGGTTTTAATAATTTCCGGCTCTACCTTAAATTTTGAAAAATCAAGTCCTTCGGCTGATTGATCGTTTACTGCAAGATTGGTAAACTTGAGAATAGACCTTACATATGGGCTTAGATCAGTATAATGGAGAAAGGCGTCTTTTTCAAAACCAACTTCCACGAAGGCAGCATTTAAACCGGGAATAAGTTTTTTTACTTTTCCCAGGTAAAGGTCGCCTACAGCAAAGCTAGCATCAGCTTTTTCGCTATGTAACTCCACCAGTTTCTTATCCTCCAACAGGGCAATTTCCACACCCTGCGGCAGTGCATTAATAATAAGTTCCTTGGTCAAAGTGTAAAAAGTTTTCTGAAATCCGTGTCATGTATGTAAAACATAAACGGCATGGTACAACAAACCGTTGGCTGTTATACACATGCATATAGATGTGAGTGCCCCGATAACCATCGGGGCACCAGTAATAAAAAGAAATTATTTCTTCTTATGACGGTTCTTTCTTAAACGCTTTTTACGCTTGTGAGTTGCAATTTTATGACGTTTTCTTTTCTTACCACAAGGCATAATAATTCTTTTTTGTTTTGAATAATAAATTTAAAATATGTTGTTCTTCGTCTCCTGTTATCTAAGCATCTGTATGCGTTCATCCACCTGTTTTGAATAAGCCGGGTCATTCACTAATCGCTTGCTGATATTGTACCACTTCACCGCTTCTTCCTTATCTCCTTTGGCGGCATATGTATCAGCCAAAAAGGCGATAGCTTCCAGGTTGTTGGGTTCGGCTGCAATAACCCTTGTAAATCTTTCAATGGCTTTATCGTGTTGCCTTGAAACAAAACCACCCACTCCTAACACAAACTGCGCTTTCATATTGGTAGAATCTTCTCTTACCACGGACAACAACTCCTGTATCCCTTTCATCGTTTGCTGCGGATCTCCGCTGCGGCCCCTCCCAAATATGTAACAACTGCCCAGCCCTATTTTCAAATCGTGGTTACCCGGATTCAACAATAAAGCCTTTTCAAATAACTCTATTGCCAGGCCTGTTTCCCAGCTCAATTTAGCCTCATCGTGTTCGGACCGGAGGTTCTCTAAAAATAATTGGGCTGCGAAGGTGAGGCTTTTTTCTGAATTATCCAACTTAGCAGCCTGGTAAATGTAATATGCATATGGTTCGAAGCGTTTTGCACTGTCTTTCCAGAAGCTGGCCAGGGCATTAAAAGACTGGAGCTGTTGGGCAGGAACATCGCCCCGGGTGATATTATTCTCAAGTTCTGTCACATAAAGCGCCTGCTCCGGCTGCAGCCCGGCTTTACTGCTGTCTATAAATCGTTCGATATTAAAAACCGGTTGTGTTGAGGTGACCTCAGCAACGGAAGTATTTTTTTTCGGTTCGGTGGTACGCCCGAATACAAAAATAAGAATCGTTAAAGCTAGCCCGGTTATGGCTAAGATAATAGGTTTTTTCACTTTAAAAATATCTGGCCGGTTTTTTTCCCAACCGGCCGCAAAGTTACATTAACCATCGTTCTCATCTTCCAATTTCGGGATTTCTTTTATATGGGTAGATGTTTTAATCTCCTGCACAAACTCCTTCGCCGGTTTAAAGGCCGGTATAAAATGTTCGGGAATTGAAACCGCAACGTTTTTTTTGATATTTCTACCTATTTTTGCGGCCCGCTTTTTTATGATAAAGCTTCCAAAACCCCTTATATACAGGTTTTCGCCATTCGCCAAAGTAGATTTTACTTCCTTAAACATGTTTTCCAGTGTTACCAAAACATCTACTTTTGGAATTCCGGTTTTATCAGAAATTCTACCAATCAGGTCTGCTTTTCTCATATAATAAAATTTAGATGGTTAAATTAAGAAATCTTTTGTAAAAATACAAAACAAGATAATGATAATCAATAGGTTTGCACCCCATTAGGGGAGATATTCATGAAAAGATCAAATAATGCCGTTTTTTTTAGCACATTACTGCTGGAATGGCACGAAACAACTAATGAGAGAGCAATGCCATGGAAGGGCGAAAAGGATCCCTATAAGATATGGCTGAGTGAGATAATACTCCAGCAAACCCGGGTAGATCAGGGTTTGCACTACTACCTGAAATTTATAAAAAAATTTCCAACCGTTTATAAGCTTGCCGCGGCAGGTGACGACATTATCTTTAAAATGTGGGAAGGGTTAGGGTATTATAGCCGCTGCAAAAATTTAATTGCCACGGCACGACATATCAGTACGGCACTTGATGGCCGGTTTCCCACGAGTTATGAAGAGATTGCCAAATTAAAGGGTATAGGCCCCTACACTGCTTCCGCCATAGCATCCTTTGCCTTTGACCTGCCTTATGCCGTAGTGGATGGTAATGTAAACCGGGTACTGGCCCGCTATTTTGGGATACATATGGCTGTAGATAGTACGGAGGGCAAAAAAGAATTTGTTGCACTTGCCCATTCCCTGCTGGATAAACAAAACCCGGGTGTATACAACCAGGCGATAATGGATTTTGGGGCAACTGTCTGCAAACCAAGGTTACCCTTGTGCGGGGACTGTTTGCTGGCATTGCGTTGCAGGGCATACCACGAAAATACTATTGATATCCTCCCTGTTAAGGAGAAAAAAATCATTCGCACGGCCAGGTGGTTTAATTACCTTGTATTGCAAAAAGAAGGCGGTTTTTTCATCAGGAAAAGGCCGGCAAAAGATATCTGGGAGAACCTGCATGAGTTTATGCTTTTGGAGACCCCGGAAAAAATGCCCGCTGCGAAAGTATTGAAGTCGCCTGCCGCCAGGGCCGTTCTGCCCGCCCCTTATCGTGTCGTGGAGACAACAGATTATTATAAACAGTCTTTAACCCACCAGGATATTCATGGCTGTTTTATTCATTTAGAAGTCGATGAATTGAACCTGCCGGATGACTTTCGCCTTATGATTAAAAAAGACCTTGACAAACTGGCTTTTCCGCGGCTGCTAAATGATTACCTGCTGAGTAAAGGGTGGCGAAAAAAATAACCGCGCTTATTAATTAAGCCGGCGGGTTTGACTGATTAAAATAGTATCTTTAAATTTGTTACAAAGGCAATAGGAACCAATCATCTAATACTTAATACAACGACAATATGAGAGGGGTAAACAGGGTGATGCTCATAGGAAACCTGGGAAAGGATCCGGATATACAATTCCTGGAAGGGAACATAGGTGTTGCAAAATTTTCATTAGCTACAACAGAGACGTATAAAGACAGGAGCGGCAAACTGATTTCACAAACAGAATGGCATACGGTCGTACTTTGGAGAGGCCTTGCTGAACTTGCCCAAAA
>JAKFCK010000401.1:0-3553 GCA_036676685.1 Chitinophagaceae bacterium
CCATTCCTGCTTTAATTTAAGTTTATTGAACCGGCTTCCCTATGGCCGTTACTTTAGGTACCAGCCGAAAGCATACCAAATGAAAAATATTTTTTCTAAAGAACAAAAATATTAACCTATTACTTTAGTTTTATATCAAATTAACTGTGCACCGATGGCCCTAGTATTTTTCCTTGCCGATGATGATGAGGATGACCGTATGTTATTTTCCGAGGCGTTGATGGAAATCAACCCTTCTATAAAATGCATTATGGCCAAAAACGGCGAGGAAGCGTTATTTCTACTGACCAACGGCCTCTTTGAGCCACCCGATTACATCTTCCTTGATTTAAACATGCCGGTAATGAACGGCCTTAAATGCCTGGCAGAAATAAAAAAAACAGCTGAATTAAAACATATACCTGTCGTAGTATATTCTACTTCCTCCAAAAAAGAATACGAAGAAGAAAGCAGGAATCTCGGTGCCATGAATTTTTTTATAAAACCGCCCGACTTCACGGGTTTAACAAAATATCTCAAAACATTTTTGTCCTGAAGTGTTTCTCAATTACTGATCTCCGCATTTTGTTTCACTGGTAATGAAACAATAAACGTGGTGCCCTCATTCACCTTGCTCAACGCGCTGATAAATCCGTGATGTTTTTCCACTATCTGCTGGCATAAGGTGAGGCCTATCCCATTTCCTTTATACTCTGCCTGTGAGTGCAGCCGCTGGAACATTTCGAAGATCTGTTCGGCATACTGCTGCTCAAAACCAATACCGTTATCTTTAATATATATCCTGCAATACTGCACCGGTTTTTGTGTTTTCCCGTTTTGATCGTCATTAAAAAAATCTTCCGAATTGATGCTGATCAGCGGCGGCACATTTTTCTTTGAATATTTAAGTGCATTCGAAAGTATATTAAAAAATAATGGCTTCATCAGCCGCGGGTTTACAGAAAGCCTGGGCAGTTGGCCGATTGAAAACTCTGCATTTTTTTCCTGTATGGTATGTTGCAGGTCCTCCAGTGTTTCTTTCACCAATTCATTCAAATCCGTCTCTACAAAAAAATCTTTCTGGTCGCTGAGTTTGGAAAAGGTAAGGATGTCGTTGATCAGTTCCTCCATTCTCACCGCGGATTTTTGTATGCGGTTAATATTTAACAGGCCGTCATCGTCCAGGTGGTCTTTGTATTTTATATACAACCGGTCACTGAAAGTCCTGATCTTTCTTAAAGGTTCCTGCAGGTCATGGGATGCCATAAAAGCAAACCTGTCCAACTCCTTGTTTGCTTTTTTTAATCCCTCGATAGTGTTCAACAATTTTTTATTAAGCTCAATGATCTTGTCTTCTGAAGCCCTGCGTTCGTTGATCTCTGTCTGCAGGCTGTTATTGATGGCAATGAGTTTTTTCTCCTGCAGAACAAGCTGGCTGTTTTTCTTGTAGAGGTCTACAAACACCGCCACTTTAGCCCTTAGCAGCCCGGGATTGATGGGTTTGTAAATATAATCCACGGCACCGGTCCGGTAACCTTTGAAGACATTTTCCTCTCCGTAGGTATTAGCAGTAATGAAAATGATCGGTATATGGCGCAGCTTCTCCCGCTCATAGATCAATGCGGCAGTTTCAAATCCATTAAGGTTCGGCATTTTCACATCCATCAGGATGAGGGCAAAATCAAATTCCACCAACAGTATTTTCAGCGCCTGCCTCCCGGAATTTGCCTTGATCAACTGGTAGCCGTCGCTCTCCAGGATAGTCTCCATAGAAAACAGGTTGTCTTCTCTGTCGTCCACCAAAAGAATTTTTTGCTGCATCTGCTCTCTCATTTATTTATAAAACCAAACACGCATCAGGGACAGCAGCTGGTCTATTTTTAATGGTTTAGTAATGTAGTCTGATGCTCCTGCTTCGATACATTTCTGCCTGTCTCCTTTCATTGCCTTGGCTGTAACGGCAATTATAGGCAATGTACTGTTCTTATGCTCTCTTCTTATTTTCTGCGTGGTTTCATACCCGTCCATTTCCGGCATCATGATATCCATTAACACCATATCAGTTTTTATGCTGTCATCATTAATGATCTGGATCGCTTCCTTACCGCTTTCTGCTGTCACCACGTTGATATTATATCTTTCAAATACTGTAGTAAGCGCAAAAAGATTTCTCACATCGTCATCTACCACCAGGATATTTTTGCCGGTAAGTATATCTTCCTTCATCCGGATGTTTTCAATGACTTTTCTTTTTTCCTGGGGCAGGTCCTTATGATTTACGTGCACGTGCAGGATCGTTTCTTCCAGCAAGTGTTCCAGCGAATTTACTCCCTTAAGCAAAATGGTATTAGAAGAGCGGTTAAGTTCTGCCATTTCTTTTTTATTGAAATCCTTGGCCGAGTATACGATGATTGGCGACAACCTGGGTTTGATTTCTGCTATCTCGTTTATCAGGTCATTACCACTCACATCAGGCAGCGTGTAGTCCAGGATAATACAATCATACTCAAGGGAGTTAAGTTGTTGAATAGCTTTTTTGCCGGTTGGCGCAATATCCACCTTCATAGCGTCTCCATCAAGCATCCTGGCGATCTGCGAAGAATCCAGTTCATTGTCTTCCACCACCAGGATTCTTTTTACGGCTTTGTTGTTGAATGAAATGATATCTTCAAAAAGTTCATTGAGCGAGTCATTGTCCAATGGTTTAAGCAGGAAACTCCGGGCACCACGTTTTAATGCAAGATGCCTGTTCTCTTCCCCGGATATAAGGTGGATGGGAATATGACGGTAATTGAGGTCATTCCTTAGCAGGTCCAGTACTTTCCAACCGCTTGTATCAGGAAGTTTCACGTCGAGTGTGATGGCAATCGGGTGAAACCTGTTCACAAAGTCAAAAACTTCGATGTAACTGGTAGCTACAACAGCCTTAAGATCGTTTTCATGGGCTTTTTCAATTACAATTTTCCCAAATCGTAGATCATCTTCCACAATCAGTACCACCCTATCACTGGAAACAATATTTGCCCGGTCATCACCCGATTCATTAATCATCTCATTCACGATACTCAGGCTTTTGGAATCCCCACCTTCGCTGCTTACCCGGATAGAATGGAGCAGGGTATCAATTTCCGTGTTGTCAGGACCCACCTGGAACGGCTGGTATCCGTTATCAGCAGCCGACTTGGGAACGATGTTCGGCACAGCATCCGTGATAGGCAGGAACAGGGTAAAAGTACTGCCCTCCGTGGTGTTGCTTTCCAGTTCGATAGTGCCTCCTAACAATTCTGCAAGGCCTCGGCTGATAGAAAGGCCAAGGCCGGTCCCTCCATATTTCCGGCTGGTAGATCCTTCTGCCTGTTGGAAAGCTTCAAAGATGATATTTTGTTTTTCCTGCGGGATGCCGATACCCGTATCGCTGATGGCAAATGCCACTACTTTTTTCGCGTTGTCCAGGTTGGAATTGCCCGTCTTCCAGGTCTTGTGCGCTTCGTAAATTTTGAGCTTCACCTCGCCTTTTTCTGTAAACTTAAAGGAGTTGGAAAGCAGGTTCTTCAGGATCTGGTTCAGGCGTTGC
>JAKFCK010000402.1:0-13272 GCA_036676685.1 Chitinophagaceae bacterium
TGAAGATATTGTAATGCATTGCCATTAAATGTGCCGGCCGTATTGGTGTAATTTTTAAACGTATCGTCTGTTTTTTTACAGCTGGTTGCCGCCAGCAAAAAACAAATGGCTACCGCGGTAATTAAAGGCCCGGAAGATTTTAAAAATGTTTTTTTCATATTGAATAAGTTCATGTGCAAAGCCGTTTAAAATAATTGAATGGATTATCTCCAGTAAGCATTTTGAACAAGATTGGGGTTGCGGTTCAGCACATCCTGTGCAATGGGCCAATAAATTCCCCCGTTATCCAGCAGCGCATTAAAGGCCGGGTTGTTTCTTTTTACGCGGTTGTACCTCACCTGGTCGTACCATCTCCAGCCTTCGCCCATCAGTTCTCTCCTTCTTTCATCAAAAACTTCTTTAAGAATATCAGTTGAAGCACCGGCAGAGATTGAATTAACACCCCTGTTTCCGCGTACGGCATTAAGTTCCTGTAATGCAGCAGCACTTTGCCCAAGTACTGCCAACGCTTCGGCTCTCAACAGCCTGATCTCTTCCAGCCGGGTAAAAACTATGGATGAATTGAACACCGCGAATTCGCCTGTATTACTGGCCGCACCATCTACTACCCTGATTTTTTTAAAGACAGGGATCTCGGCACTGTAATTTTCAAAATAGGCGGTGAATAAGAGGTTTGCGCGGGTAGAAGTGTCTGTGCCAAAACGTTGATCATATGGATTATTAGCGGGAAAAATGCCGGAGATAGAATCTTTGGTCACATAAATATCCGGCAGTTGTTTACTCATAGGATAGATCGTGGTATTGGCCAGGGTGAGTTGTTCAATATGCCCGCCGGATGTGGTTTCCCCACGATTATTAATAAAGTTGAAACCGATCAGCTGGTTGAAGTTGTCGCCACCTCCATTGAATACACCGCCCAGACTACCCGATTGGCCAACCAGGTCACCGGTGGATAACATGGTAAGATTGGATTTGCTATAATTGTTCACGATAAATTCCGTGTAAACGGCCACATCCAGGTAACGGCCCTGCCATGCAGCTATATGTGCCAACAGGGAATAAGCGGCTAACTTATTAAAAGCAGTATTCAGCCACTGGGATTGCGTAAGCCCATAATAGTTGGCAGGAAATAATTGTTCAGGATCATTGCCGGAATACAAATAAGGCAGCCGGGGTGCGGCAGCGATTAATTCCTGCTCCGCAAAGGATAACACCAGGTTTTTATCGGTGCGTGGTAAAGGTTCAAAACTGCCTTCCTGCGTTTTGGTGATCAAAGGAACATCACCCCAGATACGTACCATATAAAAATAGGCGAAAGCCCGGAGTGACCTGGCCTGCGCGATATCCAGCCGGTAATAAGATTCGGTATAACGTTTGTCTTTTAAACAACCTTCTGCTCTTTCAATAAAAAGATTACATGCATTGATGACTGCATAAAACCGGCGCCAGTCCGTAATAGATTGTAAGGCAGGATAAGAGGCATTAAGGTTACCGTCAATAATGGCTTTCAGATCCGGGCGGAACACAGATTTAAAATCGCCGGCCCTCAAATCTCCCAGGAGCCAATGCGCATTGTTATTCGCCAATGCTGCCCGGAATAAACCATACATCCCAATCAAACCGCTTCGGGCATCTTCAAAAGTAGTCCAGTGTCCCGCCTCGTTGGCCTGGCGGGAAGATTGCACGTCCAATTGTTTTTCGCAGCCGCTGTTCGTGAAAATAAGCAGGCTGGCAAGCAACAGGATCCTTGTGTTGGTAAACAATTTAAAAATAGCTTTTGTCATACTTTATCTTTTGATAGCAATGAAGGTTGCTGATTTGTATTTTTTTTACAGGTCTACTTTTACTCCAAATATGAGTGAACGTGGAACAGGCAATCCATAGCCTGTATAAATGCCGTTGTAGTTTACCAGCTCCGGGTCATCCCCTTTAAACGGGGTAATGGTGAAGAGGTTGGTGGCCGTTAGGTACAGGACTGCTTTATTGATGCCTTTTCTTTTTTCCGTAACAGCCTGCCCCGCAGAGTTTTTATTGATCAACTCATAACTGAAGGAAAGGGTGCGTAGTTTTAAAAAAGCGGCGTTGTCTAAAAACAGATCCTGCTCCAGGCGGTAGGCTCCTACCGGGCTCCATGGATTATAAATGGGGTAACCAGACAGGCCCTGTTTCTTTTCCCAAAAAGTAATTTCCTTCACGGAGTTGATATCGTTCCTTGCCTCGGTATTGATAAAGTCGAGGCGGGACGATGCATATTGATTCAATACCTTCCGGCCCAGGGCAAAATAGAATTGAAAATTCAGGCTGAATTTGTTGTAGCCAAGATGGCTTCCAAAACCACCGGTAACTTTTGGCAGGTAATTGCCGGTGAGTTCACGATCATTATCATCAATGGCAAAATCGCCATTCAGATCTGCCCAGCGGGGGTCACCTGCTTTCATGGACACCCCCTTGTATTTCATGGGTTGGTTGGTGGCTGCATTTACGGGTACTTCCGCATCTGTGGCGTAGATGCCCTGGTTTTTCAACACCCAAAAAGCATCAATTGATTCACCCACTATCAAACGGTTGTTACCAACAGTTAGCGCAGTTATGCCACCGGGTAAAGCTTTTAATTCATTTTTATTTAAGTTGATATTAGCTGTGGCCGTCCAACTAATTCCATTACGTTCAGCAGGAATGATATCCATACTTGCGGATATATCCATACCCTTGTTGTTTACCGTCATGCCTGTTTTGTAAGCACTGGTGTACCCCCACTCAGAAGGCACCGGCATAGGAAATAATTGTTGTTTATCATCCCGGTTGTAAAGATCAACGCCCAACCTCAGCCTGTTCCGTAAAGCGCCAAGCCGGAACCCGAAACTGAGCTGGTCGCTGTAAGCCCATGGAATATCGTAACCTACCCAACCACTGGTGTAAGGTCTTGAAATACCCGGTATACCGGCATAAGAACCCATAGTGGGTTCGTTGCCCCAGCCAAGATCCACACGGTAGTGTGGGCCGGCGTTGAAGCGGTCATCACTTAATAATCTCCCGATACGTGCCCAGGATATATTCATAGAAAAGTCACTGACAAAACCGGTTGACTCCCGGAACAAATGATTTTTTATATCCCAGTCTGCACCCGCAGAATAGCTGGTGAACCACCTGTTATCCGGTTGCATATTTGAGGAACCATCTCTTCTTACCACAGCGCGTAATTTCAGGATATCACTTAAAGTATAGGTACCGGTTCCTGAGAACGAGGCCAGTTTAGATTGCATTTTGCTTGGGAAATAATAAACCTTAAATCCGCGCGGGGTAAGATAACCCCCGGAAGGATCTGTAGCGGTGGCGTTAGGATCACCATTAACTACATTTATTTTTATGAAATCGTTGGGGCCGTTATACGCATAGGCATAGTTGAATTTATAAATATCGGAAACAAAATCCTGCCCGGCTTCCAGTAACAATTTTTGTTTGGCTCCCAGTGTAAACTCGTAGCCAAGGCTGTTGTTTACAATAAAACGTTGGTTGTAGCCAAAGTAGTTGGAAACAAAATTATTTCCTTCCAGTAAAGTGGCCGGCCAGAACGCATCCCGCACCCCTTCGTTATAATCGAACCCTATACGTCCTTTGTAACGGATCTTATTGATACCGGCAGACAGAAGCACAGATCCCTGCACAAGATTGGAATTATTATCATCGATAACCTTATCAAATTCACCCAGGTAATTGTTGTAAAGGTTTTTGTTGGGTGTAAGTGGATTGGTCAGATCGGGCAGGTAACGTTGTTCTGCCAGGCGATCCCTGATATTGCGGTTACGGGTCCTTTCCAGGCGATTGTAATTGATCATGCTGGAAACTTCCAACCATTTTATCGGCGTTACATTTATAAAGAAAGAACCTGTGTAACGACTGAGGGAAGTATTGTCAGCCCCGCCGGCATTTTTTGTTGCCCCTGCAAAAAAACGAAAATTTGCCCTGTCTGATCCGCCGGTAAGACTAAGGTCGGTAGAATACACCGGCGCGTTTTTATAATATTCATCTGTCCAGTTGGCAGCACCATAATAATCAGCATTGGTAGAGTCACGCAGGTAAGGCGGGATATTTAAGCGGTCATTGATGGTACCATACTTATCATAAAAAGGCGAGCGGAAAGCATTTTCATAAGCCGCGTTTGTAGCAGTAACCGCTTGTTTCTGCATAAACCCAAAATAGGAATTCACGCTGATCTGCCGGTAACCGGAATGGGCAGTTTTTGTAGTGATCCAGATGGCACCGTTGGCAGCCAGCGGCCCGAGCGCAGCCAGTCTTAGTGGATCTTTTATTACTTCGATGGATTGAATATTATTTACATTGATGCCTGCCAGTAAATTGGTAGCCGGCCCGATGCGGTTAAAATCGTATTGCTGAATTTCATAGGCGAAGGGATTATCCTGCACCAGCGGGATGCCATTTAAGAAAACCGTGGCCTGCTGGTCAAACAATTCCCTTTTGCTTAAAAGCGGGGCCGATAAACCATGCACAAAAATATTTTGCTCTGTGCCGGGTTCACCGGAAGGCTCCTGGATATACACACCTGCTACATTTCCTTTGAGCATTTGTTGCAATGAAACATACGGCTGGGCATTTACATATTGTAAGGGCACCGCACCCGTGAGGTTGTTAAATTTGGGGGAAAGCGATTCCGTTTTTACACCAACGGAACGATAAGCTGGTATGGTGTCCGGTATGGTTACACTCGCAGAATCATTTTGCGCAAAGAGAGCTACAGGGTTAATTGTAACAAGACCAGCTAACAATAGATTCCGGAAGTTGGAAATAAAATGCAGTCGCATCCCAAAGTAGTTTAGTTAGATTAATTGGTTTATGAAAAACGAGGCAACAAAATTGACCTCCCGGAGTTTAATCAGAAATGTTCCACCGATGCCGGCAGCAATGTTCATTAAGCAATAGCAATCAAATCATCTGCTTAAACTCCAGCTAAAACTATTGGAAAAGATTAACAAATTATTGATGCGGGAAAGCACTAACATCTGCGCAAACGGTTGTATGCATGATGCAACCGTTTGCGCAAATTTTCAAATTGCCGTTAATAGGGAGCGGAACTTTACCTTTTTTACAAAAATGGGATTTGAGGTTGACGAAAGTCAGGGGTGAGTGACCAGCTTGGTGGACATTTCCTCAATATAATATTGCGTGGGGCCTGTTTTTGTCATTGTTTTTTCGTTCAGTATCCTGATCATAATTTCCATGGCTTTATGGCCCTGGCCAAAAGGAAACTGCTCAATGGACACCAAAGGGGGATCAGCAGTGTAGCTTGTGATGGGAAGGTTGGCATAACTTACAAATACAATATCCTTATTTACCTGTATTCCTTGCTGGCGTGCGTACTGCACTGCATCCATGTGCACATAATCGTTGAAAGTGATAATGGCCGTAGGCGGCGATTTTAATTCGAGCAGGTTCTTCATGGCAGCCCAGGTACTCTCCCTGGAAAGGTCGGTCCGTTCCACCATTTGCATGTCTACTTTTATTTTTTGTTTGGATATACCTTCAATATATCCATCCAGGCGTTCCTTACTTGCCTTAATTCTTTCTGGGCCGTTAATAAATGCAATCCGACGGTATCCCTTTTTAAATAACCAGGTCACCATTTCAATGGTGCCATTGTAAATGTTACAATACACTTTATGTGCCTCAGCAAAAGGGGGCACCCGGTCAAAGTACACTACGGGTATGGAATATTTATCCAGCGAGTGCAAATGCTCGAACTTATTTGTTTTTTTGGATAAGGAGATAATCACACCATCTACCCGCTGCCGCCGCATAATTTCTACCACCTGCGCTTCCCTTTCAGGATCATCAAAGCTCTGGCCGAATAAAATGGTATAATTATTTTCCAGGGCAACCGTCTCTATTCCACTGATGGCTTCAGAAAAAAATTCTTCCCTGATGTAGGGAAGGATCACGCCGATGACAAAGGTTTTCTTTTGCTTAAAAAAAATGGCCGTGATGTTGGGCTCATAGTTCAGCTCTTTCGCTAATGCGCGAACTTTTGCTTTGGTGCCGATCCCGATCCGGGGATGATCACTCAAAGCCCGCGAGACGGTGGATATTGAAATATTCAGTCTTTTAGCGATTTCCCTTATTGTAGGAATTTTGTTTTCCATCATAATTACGTGAACTCCTACAATTTAGGAAAAAGAAACTAAAGGAACGTGCTGGTGGCCAAAATTATCCTGCGTGTTTTTTACAATCACCTGGCCGGATCCTGTTTCATCGCTCTCAATCGACTACAACCTTGCATTGCCATGCTGAAGAAGGAAGCATCATGTAACCTGAAGTTGGGTATGTTTCATGCCGTCCACGAATGATCGGGACAGGTAGCAAAACAGCCAGGTAGTCTGAAATTTATTAACGCATCTTTTGCTGCAGTAAAAAAGTTCATCAGCTTTGCCGGTTTACCGTGCTGAACAGTAACACCATGGAACCAGGCCAGGTTCCCGTTTCCAAAATCAGGCAAAAATTAGGAGCCCGAAAAATTCCGGCAGGTGAAAATTGGGTTGCCCGTAATTAATATTACTCCAGGTAACAAAATGGGGCTCCGGGAGGAGATCGCCGCATTTATAAAAATTTGCCTTGCAGGCTGTTCCCTGCAGTTGAGTAAGCGGGTTATGTACAAATAACTTCAGCGGGATAACCAATGTCAATTCCCAGTAGTTATATGTGTCTTTTCTTAATATAGTGGATCGTGTTTTTATTGTTTCGATATTAGCAGGAGAAAGTAGAACCCGGTTTTCCTTACCGCTCCCAAAACCAACCAAAGCTGTTCCTAAACAGTTAAACTCCAGGTTGTAGTATTCTTCGCCATTAAAACTTAAAAAAAATTCTACGCAACTGTCTTCCCATACAGGTGAATTAACAGCACTATTCACAGCACGTATCGATTTTTCTTCTACATAATATTTTAAAAAAATACAATCACTGTTATAGGATATGGCAAACTGTACCTGGGGCTTGCAGGGATACTCCGGCCATGGTGCAAAATCAAGTGTTGCTTTCGGCAGCGCGTCAAGTTTGTTCCCCACTGCTGTAATATCACTGGTATAGGAAAGACCCGGCAATTGCTTTACGGTCAATGTTGGGATGGGGGTAAAAAAAGACATGTTGTTATTGTAGTTTGTATATATGAAATTGCGAAAGGAAAAACGCCCGTCAAAGTTTTTTTTGCGCAAACGGTTGAATCAGCATGTTGACAAATCTATCCGTATTTTCAATCTTCAACTTATCTACCAGTATATGCCGCAAAACACTAAAACCAACTCCAGCGCAATTATCATTATCGGGATTTTATTTTTTGTATTTGGTTTTGTAACCTGGCTGAACGGGCCACTGATCACCTACGTAAAACTGGCTTTTGGCCTTGATACAGACTCCAAGGCATTTTTAGTGACAACGGCATTTTACATGGCTTATTTTTTCCTGGCTATCCCTTCTTCCTGGGTACTGGAAAAAACCGGGATGAAAAAAGGAATGGCGATGGCATTGGTTGTGATGGCAATCGGGACCTTTATGTTCGGGCATTTTGCCACGCATAGAAATTACGAAATGTCGCTGGTGGGCCTGTTCATCATTGGCTCCGGTTTATCCCTGTTGCAAACAGCATCTAATCCCTACATCAGTATCATAGGCCCTATTGAAAGCGCGGCCCAACGAATAAGTATCGTAGGCATTTGCAATAAAGTAGCCGGCATTATCAGCCCGATCGTGTTGAGTGCTTTTGTATTAAAAGGCGTAAATGAACTGGAAGGAAAAGTACAGGCAGCCAGTGATGTGGCCACCAAAGACCAGATACTAAGCGAATTTGCAGCAAAGATCTACACGCCATATGTGATCATGGCGATTGTATTGGTACTGCTGGGCATATGGATATTAAAATCGGCTTTACCGGAAATCAATGCTGCACTGGCCAATGTGCAAAATAAAGCGGCATCTGCGGAAAAAGAAAAGACAAGCCTGTTCCAATTTCCACACTTATGGTTGGGTGCCCTCTGCATATTTTTTTATGTGGGGGCAGAAGTGATGGCGGGTGACGCCATCGGTACTTATGGAAAAGGCTTCGGGATATCGACCGACTATACAAAATATTTTACCTCCATTACGTTGGGCGCAATGCTGTTGGGTTACGTGATCGGGTTATTTACCATCCCCAGGTTCATTTCCCAACAGGCTGCGCTTAAAATATCCGCAGTGCTGGGTATCCTCTTTACGCTGGGGGCCTTATTCACCACGGGCTACGTATCAGTGGGATTTGTTGCTGCGCTTGGTTTGGCGAACGCGTTGATGTGGCCCGCTATTTTCCCCATGGCCATCAGCGGGCTGGGAAAGTTTACCGAAAAAGGTTCTGCGATCCTCATCATGGGTATTGCCGGAGGCGCAATCATTCCAAAAGCTTTTGCCAGCCTGAAAGAACAATATGATTTTCAATCCGTGTTCTGTGCGTTGATGATTCCCTGTTATCTCTACATCCTGTATTATGCTGTGATTGGCTATAAAGTGGGCACAAAAAAGCCGGCAACTACTGCTCTTTCTGCGGCATAAATTAATGGCATTAGTTTACCCGTATTTTAAACGTTGATGCGGGTAATTGTTGCTCATTTACAAGATTGGCATCGGTAAAAGGTTGCCATCCGTAATAAATGAAAGCGGGTTTGGCTTTAGTGACAATCACCACTCTCTTACCCTGGATACCGGCAGGTGTGGGGTAAATCCCGTCCAGCGAAAAACCTCTGAGCAGGCTGGCATCTTTGGTGCTTAATCCATGCCCATACCGGAAAAAGACGAAAACCCGTCCTTTTTTATATTTCGCCTTTGCGGCTAACGGTCCCGAGGGAACGATGTGTTTACGTCCATAGTGATCAAACAAAGCCCGGCGCGCCAATCTTTCCCCCACCCATTTTTTATTCGTGGGATGTACATCATTTTTTTTACCAATATCGCTGGTGACCGCCATACCGCCATTTTTTACTTCATTTAGCAGTAACCGTTGTTCATCCCGGAACTGCGGCCAGTATTTCGATTGATAATTTGTTGTATCAATGGAGGATAGTTGTACCCAGTAAAACGGCATCGAGGGTTGTCTCCATTGCTCCCGGTAGTTTTCGATCATCAGCTTTTGCAGTTCGCGGTATTCCCCTACCCTGGCAGGTTCCAGTGAATTTGATTCTCCCTGGTACCAAATGATCCCCGTCACCGGCATGGAAAGAAGCGGGCGTATGCCGGCCTCAAAGGCGAAGCCCGGTTTGTAGGCATGATTCAATCCCAGCTCATCTTTATAACCACCAGGATTGTTGCCGACATTCTGCAGGCCCCTTTCCCGTATCCATCGCGGCAGGTTATTATTCACCAGCCAATCTCCTTTCACTTTTCCCGCAAATCGTTCACTCGCCTCCATAGCTTCTTTACTAATGAATGTTTCAATCGGTGCCCCGCCGATTGAAACATTGATCAAACCAATGGGAATATTTTCCTGCTGCACAATTTGTTTTGCAAAATAATAAGCTACAGCACTCATGGTCCTTATGCTATTGCTATCGCATTGCCTCCAGCCATCCCATAAATAAAAATTGTCCGCTGTTAGTCTTTTATTAAGTGAGTCGTTATACGCTACCCCATACACATGACGCCCGGCCGGTGGCGGATTGGCAAATCGTATTAAAGGCTGACTGGTATTTTTAATTTCTTCCTTCCAAAATAACTCCTTCTCCATCGTCCACTCCATATTGCTTTGGCCACTGCAAACCCATATATCGCCGACCAGGATATTTTTCAGTTCAATGTTTTCTCTCCCGGTTTTAATAAAAATGGACTGTGCCTGTGTATTCGCTTTTTGTTGTTTAAAATAAACGCTCCAGGTAGAATCTGCTTTTGCTCTCACCGATTTTTTTTCTTTGCTAAAAACAAGGTTCACCGTTTGCCCCGGTGTTGCCTTACCCCATATATGGATGGGTTTATTGCGCTGCAAAACCATATTGCTGGAAAATACTTTTGCCAGCTGCAATTGTGCGCTGGCAAAAAATGGCATGAACCAAAAAAATATCAAAATATATTTTCTCGCTTTCCCCATTAATGTAAACTATTGCTTTACCAATTTGAATATTTCCACCGATCTATCGCGGATAAATTTTACGATATAAAGCCCCCTGGCCAATGAACCCATCTCCACTGTGAAAGACTGATTCGTGACCCGCATTGTCTTTACTACTGCACCACTACCCGCATGGATGACCTGTAATGTTGTTTGATCCAAAGCAGGTGCATTTACGATTACCTTGTCAGTAAAAGGATTGGGATAAATGCTGGTAACCTGGGTTTCAGCAAGGCTAAATCTCAAAATTTCGCTGTATCTAAAACTTCCATCCATATCCAACGATTTCAGCCGGTAATAAATGGTAGTGACCGTGGCAGGAAAACCGGGATGCAAAAATGAATAGTTGTTATAAGTTGTGCGATTGTTGGCATTCACGCTGCCCACTTTGGTAAAATCCCTGCCATTCGTACCAAACTCTATTTCAAACCGGCTTACATTTATCTCGTTGGTTGTTGTCCACTTAAGTAACGCCTGCTTTTTATTTTGGGTAAGGGTGCCGGAAAAGCTGAGCAGATCCAATGGCGTTGTAATAAGTGTACAACCGCCACTAACAGGGGTAGCATTTGTTATAAGCCAGTTGAAGCTAAATCGCACAAAGTACATATCCATCGTTGCACTTTCACTGTTTTCGTAATACATACCAATGGTACCATCGGGCAGCACCGTAATTGAAGAATAGGCTGACCCCCCGGCAAAAATGGTTTTGCGGCTGTGCCAGCTAATGCCTTCATCACAACTGATGGCCACCGATACATTGCTGCGGTTACTGGCCCAGGGGATACTATGCAGCAAAATATTTTGCGGCGCCCCGTCCAGTGTTGAACTATACCGGATGATATCGCCATTACAGTTGGGATCAACGAAACTGGTATTAGTAAACGCCGTTCCCCAGGTAATCCCTTTATCGGTGGAAATATTGAAGCGACGGCTACCCGGATTCCGGATACTCATGAGCAGGTTTCCATTATTCATTTCCACGATATGCGACTCGTCTCCATTGGTTTCTGCAATATTGGTTGAAGGGAACCAGGTAGTGCCCCCATCATCAGAATAGATCATAAAATTATCCAATTGCGATCCCGCGGTTTGGCGAACGCCCACGGCTACTGCTATGCGTCCATCCCTTAATTGTGGATGGTTGCCCGCTGATGGCCAGGCGGCATACCAGTTTTGAGTAATGGGATTTGTGCAACCGGTACCATATACCTGGTCGGTGATATCAATCGGTGCGCCCCAGGTAAGGCCGTTGTCCATACTTCGACAGTATACCAGTCGAATGTAATTGCCCGGTTGTGATTGAAACAAACCATTACCCGATGCAAATAAACAGAGCAGGTGGCCAGTTCGCTTATCGCGTATGAGTGAGGGATCACTATAAGAAATACTGGTAGCATCACCGGCAATGATCAGTGCCGGGCTCCAGGTAAGTCCATTATCGGTGCTTCGCCTTACAGCTATATCAATATTGGCATTGGGCAGATCACCTGAATTGCTGTTGCGTTTATCCACAGCCGTTACCAGCGAACCATCGGCGGCTGTAATGATGGCGGGAATACGATACGAAATGGAACCCAGGTCGCCGGGGGAAAACAACAATTCGTTATTTAAAAAAATGGTTCGGGCACCGGCCATTGTTTTAGTGATTGGGCTGTATAGCGTTGCATTGGCAGTTACTGACTCAACGGTGGCGTCCAGCAGGTTGCCTTCGGCCGCATTGGCAGCTACATCGTAAGCAATCCAGAAATAATTATTACCGCTGGCAATAATTTGCGACCCGGCAATCTGAAGTTCACCAGCCGCAGTAACCGTGCTGCCATATAATGTGCCGGTATTAAAAACAGCGTTTGCACCTGTATAATAAATCTTAATATTGGTTACATCAGCCAGGTTGGTTGTGCCTGCCATTGTGAATTTAATATCGCTGAGGTTTGCCGACACGCCGGTAACTGAACTATTTACATTTACCGAGATGATCTGCTGGTTGAGTTTGCCCCTGGCTGATGGCAATTGCGATTGCTGCAGTGGCAGACTTATTCCCGGGAGACCTGCCAGCGCATTACCGTTGAGAATGCCCGGGTGGTTATTGCCGGATATATCGGGTACGGTAGTGCCTGATATGTTTTCAAAATCCCAGCCAGCAACCAGGTTGGTTGTAGCCCCACTGATTACAGCACTGCGGTCTGCATCTACTTCTGCAGCAGACATCGCTTTGCTCCAAAAACGAATATTATCTATTTGCCCTGTCCAGTTAAAGGCATGTGTTGCCGTGGCATCTGCCCCGATGATCAGGGCGACCGCATTGGAAAAGTCTTGTGGCGGGGTCCATGTAGCACTGGTTTTATCCAATACCCCATCCACATAGATTTTGCTGTTGCCCGCCAGCTGGTCCACTACCATGGCGATATGCCGCCATTGTCCGTTGTTAATAGTGGCCGTACTAAAAGCAGGGCCGGCACTTAGGGGTGTGCTGCGTAGATTGGCACCAAACTGGCCCGTAGCACTACTGATAAATTCATAGCCCGGCACTGTTCCACCCGTGCCGTTTCGTTTGGCTAAAATACGCGGATTGGCCAGGGTTGTGGTTGTTCTTATTTTACAGGTGATGGTAAAACTTTCGCCACTGTTGATGTCGATATCATCATGATCGGCCACACTCATATAGGTACCTGCAGTTCCATCTAAGGACAACACGTAACCTGTTTGGGCGAAAGAGGGAATAGGGATAAAAAAGGGAAGAAAAGCAATCATGAGGACTGCTTTCCGACTTTTGTTGTAAAGGTTTTTCAAGGAAATTATTTGTTTTTTAATGAAGAGTTTAAAAGAAGATGTTCATGTAATAATTGCATACAATACCACTCCTGCCGGGGCAGGTGAAACGGCCCTTTGTACAAATTACCCTTGGCAGTTTGTGCAATGCTGCCATCGCGGTGCAGGTAACCGAACCACTCACCGTTCTTTTTATCATGAAATTTTTCATAGGAATAATTTTGCACCATTTTATGCCATTCAGCGTATTTTTTATTACCGGTTATTAAGTAAGCCAGCAAGGTGGCAATGATCACCTCGTTATGCGGCCACCAGAATTTCATATCCTGCCAGTACTCCTGCACGGGTTTGTTGTACACATCCCGGAAATA